>NZ_LZKD01000230.1:0-776 GCF_001668695.1 Mycobacterium sp. E2497 | reverse complement strand
CAAACCCTCGCCCTGGACGAGCCGTTCGCGGTCGCCCTGAGCGGCGGCGACGCCCCGCGCGCCTACATCAGCACCGCCACCCCGATGTCACCGACGACGTCGTGGGTGCTTGTGCACACGACGGCGACATGCTCGTCGCTGACCAGGTAAGCGTGGCGCCCGTCACGACTGAGCGCCAGGCGGGTGAGCGGACCGGCGAGCTCGCTGAGCTTGCGCGTCCCGGTGATGTCGCGGGCCCGGGTGTCGACGACGTCGAGCACCGCGCCGACCACCGGGCCGCAACTGGCAACGTAGGCGGTGCTGCCGTCGCTGCTGAGCGCGACGTCGCGGATGGGCAGACCCAGCTCGTAGGCCCCGACGATGCGGGAGCCGCCGTCGGAGGGTGCGCCGGTCTCGATGACGACCAGTTCGCCGCCGGAGGGCCCGTTGGTGGCGGCATAAAGCTGAGCGCCGTCGGGGCTGAGGCGCACGCAGTCCGCGGTGACACCCGCCGCGCCGGCCAGGTCGATCACCTCGGTCTCGTCGGTGGCGGTGTCCACGACCACGACGTCGGCACCGCGGGCGTGGTTCCGGCCGGCGTAGACGAACCTTCCGTCGGCGCTCACGGCGAGGTCGCTCACGCTGTGGGCCAGCGGATGCGTCGCGATGCGCGCGTTCGACGCGACGTCGACGACGGTGACGGAGTCATAGGACGGGGTTGCGGTGCTGATGTAGGCGCGCGGGGCGTCGCCGCCGCTCAGGGCGACCGCGAACGGCTCGTCCAGGGCGAGGGTTTG
>NZ_LZKD01000229.1:0-4756 GCF_001668695.1 Mycobacterium sp. E2497 | reverse complement strand
TGGTGTCCAGCGCGCGCAGGTACCGGTACTTGACCTGCTTGATGGCTTCGATGTCGGCGAGATCGTGAGGGGTCATCAGGTCATTGCAGCACACGGGTGACCATGTCGATCAGAGCCCGCCGTTCCAGGCTCCAGTCGATCGCGGTACCGGTGACCATCTGCGCCAGCACCACACCCCGCAGCGTGGCCCAGATGACTTCGGCCACACCGGCATTCGCCGGATCATCGGTGATCAGCCGGCCCAGCTGGCCGATCGCGGCGTTCATCTCCAGCAGATGCCGCCGCGGCGATTCGCCCGGTCCGCCGCGGGTGGCCCGCAGGATCTCGAACGCCGCCATCGACGTCGGACTGCTGTAGCAGCCCCACGCGGTGTCGACGACCACCTCGATCCGCTCGCGCAGGGGCAGTTCACTGACGTCGGCCGACGACAGGCTCTCGATCAGCCGGTCCACCCCGTCGTCGACCACCGCCATCAGCAGGCCGTTGCGATCGCCGAAGTGATACTGGATGACCCCCCAGGTCACGCCCGCGCGTTCGGCCACATGCTTGGCGGTGGCCGCGGCGAAGCCTTCCTCGGTGATGCAGCGGACCGTCTCGTCGATGATCCTCGCGCGCGTGTCGTCGCCGCGCTTGCGCGGCGAACTGGTGCGCCGGGTGGGGCTCCCCGAGCGCCACGCCTTCTGACCTGCAGCGATGGACATCGTTGACTTTATAACATAGTCGAGTCTATTTTTGGGCCGTGAGCCGATCCCGATATGCGCGGTTGACCCGCGAGCAGCTGGCCGTCCTGGTTCCCGAACTGCTCCTGATCGGGCAGCTGATCGACCGCTCCGGCATGGCGTGGTGCATCAGCGCGTTCGGCCGCGACGAGATGGTGCAGATCGCCATCGAGGAGTGGGCGGGCGCCAGCCCCATCTACACCCGGCGCATGCAGGAAGCGCTCAACTTCACCGGCGACGACGTGCCGACCATCTTCAAGGGGCTGCAGCTCGACATTGGCGCCCCACCGCAATTCATGGATTTCCGCTACACCGTCCACGACCGCTGGCACGGCGAATTCCAGCTCGACCACTGCGGGGCGCTGCTCGACGTGGAACCGATGGGGGACAAGTACGTCTTCGGGATGTGCCACACCATCGAGGACCCCACCTTCGACGCCACCGCGGTGGCGACCAACCCGCGCGCCCAGGTGCGGCCCATCCACCGGCCGCCGCGGACGCCGAAGGATCGGCACCCGCATTGCGCGTGGACGGTCATCATCGACGAGTCCTATCCCGAGGCCCAGAGCATCCCCGCGCTGGACGTCGTGCGCCAAACCAGGGCCGCTACTTGGGAACTCGACGCGATCGACCGCTCGGACGAGGGCAAGGCGGACTACTCCGGCCCGTTGCTGTCCGACTTCGACTTCGCCGGTTTCTCACACTCGGCACTGGTTCGGATGGCCGACGAGGTCTGCCTGCAGATGCATCTGCTCTCCCTGTCGTTCGCGATCGCGGTGCGCGCACGCGCCGCCGACGAGGCGCAGGCCGTGTCGGTGTGCACCCAGGGCCTCACCGGCATCGCCGGCGTGGCCGCCGAGCGCATTCACCGCGCGCTGGGGCTGCCGGGCGGTGCCCAAGGGGTGCTGGAGGTGCTCGAGTTGCACCCCTTGCTCAATCCCGCGGGCTATGTCCGCGCGGAAACGGCCGACCGGCTCGTCGTGCACCGCTCTCCGGCCCACGACGACGGCGCCTGGATCGCGCTGTGCTCACCCGAATCCACCCAACCGCTGCAGGCGATCGCCACCGCCGTCGACCCGCGCATCGAGGTCAGGGTCAGCGGCACCGACGCCGACTGGACCGCGGAACTGGTGCAGACCGACACCGCGGCGGCCGAGCTGCCCGAGGTGTCGGTAACGAAGGTCAGTGGTGGAGCGACATTCCAATTCGAGCCGAGGCGATCGCTCCCGCTGACCGTGGTGTAGGCACCCGCGCGGATTTGTCAAGGGGCCGGCGGTACCACTTCGGTGACGAGGTGGCATCGACCGGATACCGATGATGTTGCAAGCCATCGGATTTCGGCGTGTCCACGGCTATGGTTAACGCTGGCCACCGACCCCTATAGACGAAGGTTTTCGCTCTATGTACGACCCACTCGGGTTGTCGATCGGGACCACGAACCTGGTCGCTGCGCGCAACGAAAGCCCGCCGGTTATCCGGCGTTCGGTGCTGACGCTTTATCCGCACTGCGCGCCGAAAGTCGGCCTGCCCGAAGGCAATCCATACCTCGCCGAGCCCGGCGTGATGATGAGGGGATTCGTAGAGCGCATCGGTGACTCGGTGGCGCTGGTGTCCGCCGACGGTTCCGCGCACGACCCCGAACTGCTCACGGTGGAGGCCCTCGACGCGATGGTGCGTGCCGCCGGCGCGGACGCGTCCTCCTCCGACATCTCCATCGCGGTTCCCGCGTACTGGAAACCGGTGACGGTGCAGGCTTTGCGCGACGGTGCGCGGGACCAGGGGGCTGGCCGGGGCCGGCCTGGGCGCGACGCTGGGCGCCGGGGGCGCCTGACGGTTCTCGATGCCGGTCAGCGTGTACGCCACACCGCCGATCGCCGTCATGGCCACCAGCGCGGACATGCCGATGATCAACTGCGACAAGCGCAGGCGGCGCCACGACCGGTCCCGGGGCGGCTCGATCACGTTCAGCCGCATCGACCAGCCGGACGGGCCGTCCTCGTCGTAGGTTTCGCCGCCGAACCGCACCCGCAGGTCGCCGGGGTATTCCGTCTGCGACCACGCCAGCTCACGATCCGTCAGCGCCTCGTCGTCGATCACCAGCACGTCACCGGCCCCGAGGTCGACGACGTCGCCGGTGGCGTTGGCGGTCGCGAGCATGCCCATCGACGTCCGCGTGCGCAGGCTCAGCTCTTCGCCGCGCGCCGCCAGCAGCAGCGCACCGCAGGCGGCCGCCAGCGCCGGCTGCGACGGTGTCAGGACCGGGGTGCGCCCGTGGATCGAAAGCCGTTCGGCGACAAGCGGAATGTGTGCGCCTCCGCCGACGGTCACCACGGCCGCGAGGTCCGCCCAGCTCTTGCGGTAGCGCACCAGCATGTCGTCGAAGGCATAGATGAAGCCGGTCAGCCGGTCCGCCATCAGGTCTTCGAGATCGTCGCGTCTCAGCGTCAAACTGCAGCTACGCCCGCCGAGTTCGGCGGCGATCTCGGTGACCACGTCGACCGAGAGCCGTTCCTTGGCCAGCCGGCACTGCTCCCGCACCTCGCCGAGCTGCCCCACGGCGGCCGTACTGCCCGGGTCGACGCCGCTGCCGCGGCCGAGCTCCTCGAAGACCCGCAGCAGCAGTTCCTGGTCGATCTCGTCGCCGGACAGGGCCCCGTAACGCATTGTCGCGCTGACGAGTTCGAAATCACCCGCGACATTCACCAGCGTGGCCGACGTGCCCCCGCCGCCGGTGGTGGTCACCACGCAGGCGCCGCCGGTCTGGACCCCGCGACACACCGCGCCGCCGTCGACTCAGGCGCCGACCACGACGGCCGTGACGACGCCCCCGCCATCGACCACCACGACCGAGACGCCGCCCCCGCCATCGACCACCACGCCCACCACGTCGACGGTGCCGATGACCACCGAGTGGATCCACGTCCCGCTGCTGCCGGTGCCGATTCCGATCCAGGTTCCGCAGACGCAGGCCCCGCAGACGCAGGCGCCGCAGTACACCCCGTATCCGCAGTATCCGCAGCAGTACCCCCAGTACCCGGGGAACTCCCAGAATCCGTTCCTGAGCCCGGGCTACTAGCCGCCCCACCCGCCCGAAGCGTTCCTGCTGAGCGCGCTCCATGAGCGCGTCCGCGCCCGCGCGGGTAGGTTTGGTGTCACCCGGTCGGGCGGGGTTCATCCCGCGGCGCCCTCACGCGGGGCCGCGGAGAAATCAGCGGACTGTGGAGGCGTACGTGGACATCGTGCTGGGGGTCTCAATGGCTCCCGAGACGGTCCGCCTGGTGGTCATCGAGGGGCAGGACGCCGACGGCGTCACCGTCGAACAGGACGAGTTCGAGGTTGCCGCCACCGGCGGCGACCCGGTGACCGCCGGCGCGGTCGACCAAGTGCTTGCTGCCATCGGCGGTACCCGCGAAGGCGCGCTTGCGGGCGGCTACCACTTGGTGTCGACCGGAGTGACCTGGACGGACCCCGCCGGTGTGGGCGCACTGCGGGATGCGATGGCCCGCAACGGCATGGGCAGCGTGATGCTGGTGTCCCCGTTGCTGGCGGCGGCCGCGCTCGCCCAGACCGTCGGGTCCGCGCTCGACTACGAGTACATCGCGATGCTGTTCGTGGAACCCGAGACCGCGACCCTGGCCGTCGTCGACGTCACCGACGGTTCGATCGTCGACCTGCACCGCCGGCAGCTGGCCCACCCGCGGCAGGGGCCGGTGGCCGCCGAGTTGGCGGCGATGGTCGCCGGGCTCAACGCGCGGGGAACGCGGGCGGACGGCGCCTTCCTGATCGGCTGCGGCACGGACATCGTCGCCGTCAAACCCGCGCTCGAGGAGGCGACCCCGCTGGAGGTGACGGCTCCGGAGGAACCGGAGATGGCGCTGGCCCGCGGGGCGGCGCTGGCGTCGGCGAACGCGCCGCTGTTCGCCTCGTCCACGGCCGCCCTGGCGTACGCGCTGGACCCGGGCACCGGAGAGCTGAGCCCGCAGCCGCTCGGCCCGACCTACCTCGACGTCTGGGGCAACGCGGACCCCGGCGCGCTG
>NZ_LZKD01000228.1:0-51662 GCF_001668695.1 Mycobacterium sp. E2497 | reverse complement strand
GCGCCGGCCTACCACAGCCAGGTCCACCACGTCCGCGGATGGCAAGCCACCCGCCGCACCGACATCGACGACCTCACCCTGGCCTGCGGCCCCGACAACCGACTCGCCGAACAAGGCTGGACCACCCGCACCAACGCCCGCGGCCAAACCGAATGGCTCCCCCCACCCCACCTCGACCGCGGACAACCCCGCACCAACAGCTACCACCACCCCGAACGACTCCTCGAAGACGGCGACGACGACGAACCCCATTGACACAACATGCAACTCGCCGCGAGGCCGGATATCGGCGACCCGCTTCGCCCGGCTTCGCCGCGCCCGCGATCGCCGCTGGGCCGGATGGCGGCGACCCGCTTCGCCGCGCCCGCGATCGCCGCTAGGCCGGCATCACCCGGCGGACGTCGGGGCCCCACAGCGGTTGCATGCCACCGGGCAGCGCCAGCTGCGTCGTCGTGATCACCTCGGCGAGCTCGCGCAGCCCCGTGTGCACCGAACCGAGCAGGCCGGCCAGCTCCGCGCGCAGCCCCTCGGCGCTGACGGCTTCCAGCTCGGCGGGATGCGAGCGACGCAGCAGGGTGCCGATCTCGTCCACCAGCCGCTCCGGGCGCGACGACCCCGACGCTCCTGGCAGGTCCTTGAGGTTGGCCCGCAGCCGCTCCACTTGATAGAGCAATGACCGCGGGTTCTGCGCGTCGAACAGCATCAGCTCGGCCACGGCGGCGACGCTGACCTTGCCCACCGTGCGGCGCCGGTAGATGACCGAGGACTCGCACGCCACCAGCGTCGCCTCGATGATCGTCTGTTCGGCGGCGGTGCCACGCACCGCGGTCAGTGTGGACCGCAGCAGCGCGGTCAGCCAGAGGCCGCGTTCGATGCGCTTGCCGATGTCCATCATCGTCCAGCCCACGTCGCGCACCATCGACTCGCCGGCCACCCCGGCCAGGGTCAGCATCCCGGACAGCGTCTGTGTCTGAGCCGATGCGAGCAGCGCATCCGCCTCGGCGAGCGAATCCGGCGGCTCCCGCCGCTGGGCCAGCGCGCGCTCCACCCCGGCCAGCACCATCCAGGTGTCGTTGGACATCTGGTCGCGCACGGCGCGGGCGGCCAGCGCCAGACCTTCCACCGACTGCACCAGCGATCCGGGCCGGTCCGGGTCCACGGTCAGCGACCACAGCGTGGAGGGCGCGACGGCGATCATCTCGGCGCCGTCGCTGGCTCCGTCACTGGCGCCAACATCGTCGGGCCTGTCGTCCGCCCCCGTGCCCGTTCCGGTGATCCGGCCCAGGGCGGCCATCAGGACCGGCACGCATTCGCTTTCCTCGGTGTGCTGCTGATGCCGGTAGACGTGGAACCTGTCCCGGGCGACCAGCAGCAGCCGCGCCATGTTCTCCGCGCGCTCGCCGTAACGACCGATCCAGAAGAGGTCGGACAGCACACGGGGCGAGCTGACGCCCCAAGTGCCTGCGGCCGTCTTCGCCGGCGGTGCGGGCGACGGCAGGCTCACCGCCTCGGCCCGTGCGCGCTCGGTGGGGCGTACCCAAACATCCTTTGCCGCAACGGTTTGCAGCGTGTACGCGGCCGGACCGGGCGCCAGCACGTAGCCGACGCCACCGATCATCGGGGCGTACCCGCCGCGCTGGGCGACGTTGAACAACCGGATGCCGACGCCGGCCGACGACAACACCCCGGCGTGGTCGGTGGGCGCCGACGAGAACTGGGGTAGCTCCTGGCCGATCCACTGCCAGGGCATCTTCTCGATGCGGGCGGCCAACTGCGTCAGCTGATAAGACGAAAGGGTCGGACCGACAAGGGTTTCGCCGCCGACCGTGGACTTGATCAGCAGCGACGACAGATTGGCCAGCAGGTGTGACCGCTCGCCGGATATGCCGCCCCAGTAGACCGGCGCGGTCGGCAGCAGCGGGGCCTCGGACAGCAGGCGCTCGGACAGCTGCGGCAAAAACCGAAGTAGCCCAGGGTTTTCCAGGATGCCACTGCCCAGCGTGTTGACCACGGTCACCGTCCCGCGGTGGCACGCTTCCACCAGGCCGGCGACGCCGAGCCGGGAATCGGCCCGCAGGTCCAGGGGATCGGCGTAGTCCGCGTCGACGCGGCGCAGAACGACGTCGACCCGTTTCAAGGTGCCGAGCGAGCGCATCCACAGCTTGCCGTCGCGCACCACCAGGTCGGCGCTCTCCACCAACGGGAAACCCAGCAGCGTGGCCAGATACGCCTGGTCGAACGCGGTTTCGGAGAAGATGCCCGGGCTGAGAACCACCACCACCGGATCCTGCGCGTCGTCGGGAGCTGCGTCGATCAGCGCCAGCCGCAGCGCCTGGGCGAACGGCGTCGTCGGCCGCGGCACGATCCGTTCGTAGAGATCGGGGATCGAGTGCGCGACGACGCGCCGGTCGGCCAGCGCGTAGCCGGCGCCCGACGGCGCCTGCGTCCAGTCGGCGTTGACCCGGAAGCTGCCGTCTGGTAGCCGGCTTACGTCACAGGCGTGCAGGAAGAGTTGGTGATGCCCGGGCACCTCGATGCCGTTGGCGGCGCGCACGTAACCGGGATGGGCGAACAGTAACTCCGGCGGCAGGATGCCGTCGGTGAGCAGGCTGCGCGACCCGTACAGGTCGGCGAGCACCGCGTCGAGCAGCCGGGACCGCTGCGTCAGCCCGGCCTCGAGCACCTCCCACTCCGCGGCCGACAACACCAGCGGGAGCGTGTCCAGGATCCACGGCCGCGGTTCCAGCCCGTGCACGCCGGGATCGACGTCGGTGTAGGTGATGCCGTCGCTGTCGATCAGGCCGCGCACCACCGAGCGCAGCCGGTCGAGCCCAGACCGGCCGCGTTCGGCGATGGTGTCGGCCAGTTCCGCCCAGGCCGGCCGCACGTTCCCGTCCCGGTCCACGAACTCGTCGTAGCCGGCGGCCGGGCCGTGCCGGAGGTCGAACAGCGCCTCCTGGGCGCGCGCGGCCCGGTATCCGGCCAGCAGGCGGTCCGCGTCGTAGCGGTCGTTGTAGCCGTCTTCGTGGCGGCCACCAGCGGCCGCCGGGGCTGCGCCGGCGCCGAATGTCCTGTCGGCAAACACCATTACCGCTGCACGGTACGCACGCGGCGCAGGTCGAGGATGCCCGGCGCGCCGACGTCGGTGAAGATGCGGGCCTGCTTCTCCCGGATGTCCGACAGCTCGAGCTTGCCGGCGGTGAAGCCGGTCGCCTCGAAGCGGCGGGCGCGGCGCGCCTCGGCCTCGACGGCGTTGACGGGCGGCTCGTCGTAGGCCCGCCCGCCGGGATGCGCGACGTGATAGGTGCAGCCGCCGCGCGACGTGCCCGTGGTCAGGTCGACCAGCTCGAACTGCAGCGGCACGTCGGTGCTGATGGTGGGGTGCAGCGCGCTCGGCGGCTGCCAGGCCTTGAATCGCACCCCGCCCACGTGGATGTCGGGGTTGTCGGTGGCCAGCAGCGGCACCGGGTAGCCGTTGACGGTGACCACGTAGCGGTGGCGGTCGGCGCCGATGATGCGGACCTGGATACGCTCGACCGACGAGTCGACGTAGCGGGCGGTGCCGGTGGCGGTGGCCTCCTCGCCCAAGGTGTTCCACGGCTCGATCGCCCCGCGCAGCTCGATCTCCACGCCGTCGAACACCGCGGTGCCTATGCGCGGAAAGCGGAACTCCGTGAACGGGTCCAGCCAGCTGGTCTCGAACGCGATGCCGTGTGCACGCAGGTCGGCCGCCACGTCGGCGATGTCGTGAATCAGAAAGTGCGGCAACAGGTATCGACCGTGCAGGTTGGCGCCGTGCCGGATCAGCGGGGCACGCAGCGGCTCGTCCCAGAACCACGCCACCAGCGAGCGCACCAGCAGCGACTGCACCATCGCCATGCGCAGGTGCGGGGGCATCTCGAAGCCGCGCAGCTCCAGCAGGCCGAGGCGGCCGCGGGCGCTGTCGGGGCTGTAGAGCTTGTCGATGCAGAACTCGGCGCGATGGGTGTTGCCGGTGATGTCGGTCAGCAGGTGGCGGAGCGCGCGGTCGATCACCCAGGGTTTGGGGGCGCCGCCCGCGCACAGCCGCGCGATCTCGGCGAACGCGATCTCGAGTTCGTACAGCGCCTCGGCGCGGCCCTCGTCGACGCGCGGCGCCTGCGAGGTGGTGCCCACGAACCGGCCGGCGAACAGATACGACAGCGACGGGTGCCGCTGCCAATAGGTCAGCAGCGAGACCAGCAGGTCCGGCCGCCGCAGCAGCGGTGAATCCGCGGGGGTGACGCCGCCCAGCGTGATGTGGTTGCCCCCGCCGGTGCCGCCGTGGGTGCCGTCGACGTCGAAGGATTCGGTGGACAACCGGGCAAGCCGGGCTTGCTCATACAGCGTTTCGAGCTGCTGACTCTGCTCGGCGAAGCTGGCGGTGGGCGCGACGTTGACCTCGATGACGCCGGGATCCGGGGTGATCGTCGTCGAGCGGAGTCGGGGGTCCGGCGGCGGGTCGTAACCTTCGATCACCACCGGGCAGTCGATCTTGGCGGCCGCGGCCTCGACGCGGGCGATGAGGTCGACGAAGTGTTCCAGCGCCTCGGTCGGCGGCATGAACAGGTAGAGCAGGTCCCCGTGACTTGAATGGCGGACCTCGGCGACCATCGCGGTGGGCGGCGCGGTCTCGGGGTCTTCCACGACCGCGGTGCCCGGTTCCGGCGACAGGGCGTCCCCGACGGTCTGGGGGTCGGTGTCGAACGACGGGCGCGGGGGCCGCCAGCTGATGGAATCCAGCGGCAGGCGCAGGCCCGCCGGAGAATCGCCGGGCAGCAACACGATTCGGCCGCGGCGCAGGCGCCAGTCGGCGCTGGCCCAGCCCAGGCCGTCGTCGCGGCGGTGCAGCGGCAGCACGAAAGCCGCTGGGGTGGTGACGGACTCGTCGAGGCGGGCCAGCAGGGCGGCGCGAGCGGCGGGGGAGTCTGCGCCGTCTTGGGGGTCGAGATCATCGGCCGCGTCCACCGGGTCGCCCTCGGGATGTCGCACCTTGGTCGCCAGCCGGTGCAGTGGGTCCTCGTAGGCGGCCCGCACTTGCGACGGCGGCAGCCCGAGGCCGTCGGCGATCGCGGCGAGCAGCCGCTGGCCCGCGTCGTCGTCGACGGGCTCCGAGCGGTCCCCCCACGGGTCGGCCAGCAGCGCGTCGTCGCTCCACAGCGGACGCCCGTCGGTGCGCCAGTACAACGCGATCTGCCAGCGCGGCAACGGTTCTCCCGGATACCAGCGGCCCTGCCCGCGCTGCACCAGCCCGTTCGGCGCCCACGCCGCCTTCAGGCGGGCGGCCAGGTCGGAGGCGCGTTGGCGCTTGTGCGGGCCGTCGGCGGCCGTGGTCCACTCCTGGCTGACCTGGTTGTCCACCGACACGAATGTCGGCTCGCCGCCGATGGTCAGCCGGACGTCGGCGGCCGCCAGGCGCTCGTCGACCCGCGCGCCGACCTCGCGGATCGTCTGCCACGCGGTGTCGGTGTAGGGCAGGGTGACGCGGGGGTCCTCGTGGACGCGGGTGACGGTGTTGGAGAACTCCAGCACCGATTCGCACGGTTCGGTGCCGCCGCTGATGGGCGCCGCGGACGCCGGCTGGGGGGTGGCCGCCAACGGGATGTGGCCCTCGCCGGCGAACAACCCCGACGTCGGGTCCAGCCCGATCCAGCCCGCGCCGGGAATGTAGACCTCGGCCCAGGCGTGCAGGTCGGTGAAGTCGGCGGCCGGGCCGGAGGGCCCGTCGAGCGCCTGCACGTCGGAAGCCAGCTGCACCAGATAGCCGGACACGAAGCGGGCGGCCAGGCCCAGCTGGCGCAGGATCGACACCAGCAGCCACGCCGAATCGCGGCACGAGCCGACCCCGGTTCGCAGCGTGTGATCCGGTGTCTGCACGCCGGGTTCCATCCGCACGCTGTAGGCCACGTCGGCGTTGACAGCGCGGTTGAGGGCGACCAGCAGGTCGATGGTGCGGGTGCCGTCGGGCACCGAGAACCGGCGCACCCAGGCCCGGCAGAGCTCGCCGGGACCCGATCCCTCACCGTCTTCGTCGACGGGCCGCAGGTATGGCTCCAGGTCGGCGGCCAGCTCCTTGGGATAGGTCAACCCGTCTGCCGGCCAAGTCTCGGCCCAGTCCTCGATGAAGAAGTCGAACGGGTTGATCACCTTGAGGTCGGCGATCAGTCCGACCGTGATGGTCAGTCGCCGCATGGGGTTCGGGAACACCAGGCGCGCAAGGAAATTGCCCACCGCGTCCTGCTGCCAGTTGATGAAGTGCTCTTCGGGCTCGACGCGCAGCGAGTAGGCGTCCAGCGGCGTGCGGCAATGGGGCGCCGGGCGCAGCCGCACGACGTGCGGATACACCCGCACCGGACGGTCAAAGGTGTAGCTGGTGCGGTGTTCCAGCGCGACTTTGATGCTCATATCAAGGTGATCTCATCACAGGCGGCACACGGCCGCAGCGCACCGCAGCCGTGGCTAACAGCGCCGTAACTTGGACGGCGGGCCAGCGCAGATGCCGGCGGTTACGCCGGCTGCGGCCGCGGAGCCGGCGGTTAGGCCGGCTGCGGCCCCGGCGGCGGCGGGCCCGGCTGGTAACCCGGCTGCGGCACGGGGACGACCTGGCCGCCGGACAGCTTGCGGTAGGCGTAGATGATCACCAGGGACGCGACTGGGGCCGCCACCAAGAGGCCGATGCCGAACAACAGCGCACCGACGAGGAAAGACGCGAATGCGACCAGCCACACCAGCAGCGCGTTGACGAAATTCGACCCGGCAAGCGAGAAGCTGGACGTGAAGCCCTTGATGGCCGACTCCGAGCGGTCGATCACGAACGGCACGGTGAACTGGGTGAAGATGCCCAACACCAGGCCCGGGACGAAGCACAACGCCGACGCGATCGAGGTGAGGACCTCGACGATCAGCACGGCCAGAAACACCATGCCGAGGTTGCGTGGCTTGAAGAACGAGCCGATGGTCACCGCGCGCCCGTCGGCGAGGTCGAGGCAGCCGGACAGGAACGCCGACTGCGCGAATGCGCTCACCGCGTAGGCGACCAGGTAGCCGAGGATCATCAGCCCATACCCGGGGCCGGTCAGGCTGGTCGTGAAGGTGAAGTCGTAGTCGTCGGAGCTGGTGGCCGTGGTCATGTTCTGGCTCAGCGTGAGCACCGCGACGGCCACCCCGATCAGCAGCCCGTAGACCAGCGCGGGAACGATCAACGCCACGGCGTTCTTGGTGAAGGTGTTCCACGCCCAGTTGAACGCCTCGCCCACGCTGAACGCGGGCTTTTGGGGCGCCCCGTAGCCGGGTGGTGGGCCGTACCCGGGCGGCGGTGCGCCGTAGCCGGGTGGTGGGCCGTAGCCGGGGGGCGGTGCGCCGTAGCCGGGTGGTGGGCCGTAGCCGGGCGGCGGACCGTAGCCGGGCGGTGTGGCACCGGGATTGGGGGGCGGGGGATAACCCGGAGGGTTCTGGTCGCTGCCGTGCGGGTCGGCCGGGGTGCCTGGATACTCGGGAGGCTGGCTCATGTCCGTCCTAGCTGTTGACTCAACCTGTGGGCACGCGCACTCGGGAACTTAGCAAAGATGTGCGCTGGCCGCCCGGATTAGATTCCGTGGTATGCCTGAAGCCGTGTCCGACGGTCTGTTTGACATGCCCAGTGACCTGCCCGGTGCGCCGCCGGCGGGCGACCACGGCATGGGCGTGTCGGCCGGAGCGCCCCTGGCGGTGCGCATGCGTCCGGCCTCGCTGGACGAAGTGGTCGGGCAGGAGCACCTGCTGGCGCCCGGATCGCCGCTGCGCCGCCTCGTCGAGGGATCCGGCGTGGCGTCGGCCATCCTCTACGGCCCGCCGGGCAGCGGCAAGACCACACTGGCCGCGCTGGTCTCCCAGGCGACCGGCCGCCGGTTCGAGGCGCTGTCGGCGCTGTCGGCCGGCGTCAAGGACGTCCGCGCGGTCATAGAGAACGCACGGAAGGCGCTGCTGCGCGGCGAGCAGACGGTGCTGTTCATCGACGAGGTGCACCGGTTCTCCAAGACCCAGCAGGACGCTCTGCTGTCCGCCGTGGAGAACCGGGTGGTGCTGCTGGTGGCCGCGACCACCGAGAACCCGTCGTTCTCAGTGGTGGCGCCCCTGCTGTCCCGGTCGCTGATCCTGCAGTTGCGCCCGCTGAGCGCCGACGACATCTGCACCGTCGTGCAGCGGGCGATCGACGACCCCCGCGGGCTCGGCGGTCGCGTCGCGGTGACACCCGACGCCGTCGACCTGCTGGTCCGATTGGCCGCCGGGGATGCCCGGCGGGCGCTGACGGCGCTGGAGGTGGCGGCCGAAGCCGCCGAGTCGGTGACCGTCGAGACCATCGAGCAGTCGCTGGACAAGGCCGCGGTGCGCTACGACCGCGACGGCGACCAGCACTACGACGTCATCAGCGCCTTCATCAAGTCGGTGCGCGGCTCGGACGTCGACGCGGCGCTGCACTACCTGGCCCGCATGCTGGTCGCGGGGGAGGACCCGCGGTTCCTCGCGCGCCGGCTGATGATCCTCGCCAGCGAGGACATCGGCATGGCCGATCCGAGCGCCCTGCAGATCGCGGTGGCCGCCGCCCAGACCGTGCAGCTGATCGGCATGCCCGAGGCGCAGCTGACGCTGGCGCACGCCACCATCCACCTGGCGACCGCGCCCAAGTCGAACTCCGTCACCACCGCGCTGGCGGCGGCGATGGACGACATCAAGGCGGGCAAGGCCGGACTGGTGCCGCCGCATCTGCGCGACGGGCACTATTCCGGCGCGGCGGCGCTGGGACACGCACAGGGCTACCAGTACTCGCACAACGATCCCGACGGCGTCGTCGCCCAGCAATATCCACCGGACGAGCTGGTGGGCGTCGACTACTACCGCCCGACCGGCCGCGGCGGTGAGCGGGAGATGGCCGGGCGGTTGGAACGGTTGCGGGCGATCATCCGCAGGAAGCGGGGGCGGGCGTGAAGCACTTCACCGACCGGGAGATGGGCGAGCTGCTGCCCACCGCCAGGGAATACAGCGTCGTCATCCTCAAGCGCGGGCCGCGGTTCGGGGACGAGTCGTCGCCCGCGATCATCTGGGAGCACGGGCGGCGCAACTTCGGGCTGCGCGACGACGGCGTGCTGGCGGTGGTGCTGCCCGTCGCCGACGAGTCCGACGTCTGCGGCATCGGGGTGTTCGCGGCCACGGTCGACGAGACCACCGCGATCATGCAGGACGACCCGGGCGTGGCGGCGAATGTGTTCACCTACCAGGTGCACCCCTGCCGGGGCTTTCCCGGCGACGCGCTGCCCTAGCTACACCAACTCGGGCACCCGCAGGTGAGCGATCGCCAGCTCGAACTCGGCGACGTCGATCACCTCGGCGCCCAGCTCGCGGACGCGCCTGCTGCGCAACTCGGTCGCCCGGTCGCGGTTGCGCGCCATCGCGTCCATCGAGTCGAACGTCGAGCAGGACACCGCCCGCCGGCACGCCGGATGGTCGACCAGCAGACTGGCGCTGCAGAACCCGTCGAGCTCCTGCATCTCCGGCAGCACCGAGGACCGGTAGAAGTCCAGCGATCGGCTGAGCTGATCGGGCACCACCTTGAGCCAGGTGGCCCGCACGCAGGCCCCCTGTCGGGAGCGATGGTCGCGGTGCAGCAAAGCGATGTCCCACTCCTCGACCCGCGCGCTGCCGTCGAACATCAGCGCGGCCCGATCGCGGATCGGGGCTACCCGCTCGGCGCCGGCGCGCATCGCGTCGATGCTGTCCCACGAGCTGGTGGCGATGCAGGTTCCGGACTGCCGGTCGACCAACAGTGACAGTCCGACGCACCCGTCGATCTCCATGAGGGCCGGCATGACGACATCGCGGACGTGCGCGATCCCGATATCGACGGACAAGGGTTGTGCCTGGATGGTGGTGGAGCGTGCGTACACGGCCGACCTCCTCTGTAGGACTTGTGTCGAGTGGGCCCCGGTGTCACCACCGGGCCCTACCAGTTACCTTCCTCCTGCCCTTGGTGCGCCGCAATGCCCCTCAATACCCTGATGTGGCCGCGCTCACAAACGATCGGCTGGCCTTGAGCAGGCCCTGCGGGCGGGCCGTAGGCTGGTCGGAATGCATACCGATGTGCTGGACGTGGACACCGCACGGCGCCGCATCGTCGATCTGACCGAGGCGGTGCGTGGCTTCTGCTGGTCGCGGGGCGACGGCCTGTGCAACGTGTTCGTCCCGCACGCGACGGCCGGCGTCGCCATCATCGAGACCGGGGCCGGCTCCGACGACGACCTGCTCGACGCACTGGAACGGCTGCTGCCGCGTGACGACCGCTACCGGCACTCGCACGGCTCCCCGGGCCACGGTGCCGACCATGTGCTGCCGGCGCTCGTCGCGCCCTCGGTGACGGTGCCGGTCTCCGGCGGGGAGCCGATGCTGGGCACCTGGCAAAGCATCGTGCTGGTCGACCTGAACCGCGACAACCCGCAGCGGTCGGTACGGCTGAGCTTTCTGGAGGGTTAGCGGCCCGGTACACCCTCCACTCCAGCGAATAGGCTGGAACAGACGTCCACGCAGCGAGCAAACAGGAAAGAAGCGGACTCAACAGTGCAGACACACGAGATCAGGAAACGGTTTCTTGATCATTTCGTGAAGGCGGGCCACACCGAGGTGCCGAGCGCATCGGTGATCCTCGACGACCCCAACCTGCTGTTCGTCAACGCCGGCATGGTCCAGTTCGTGCCGTACTTCCTGGGCGCCCGCACCCCGCCGTACTCGACGGCCACCAGCATCCAGAAGTGCATCCGCACGCCCGACATCGACGAGGTCGGCATCACCACCCGGCACAACACCTTCTTCCAGATGGCGGGCAACTTCTCGTTCGGCGACTACTTCAAGCGCGGCGCCATCGAGCTGGCGTGGACCCTGCTGACCAACGGCGTGTCCGAGGGCGGCTACGGGCTGGACCCCGAAAGAATCTGGACGACGGTCTATTTCGACGACGACGAGGCCGTCCGGCTGTGGCAGGAGATCGCCGGCCTGCCGGCCGAGCGGATCCAGCGCCGCGGCATGGAGGACAACTACTGGTCCATGGGGATCCCCGGGCCGTGCGGCCCGTCCTCGGAGATCTACTACGACCGCGGGGAAGAGTTCGGGGTCGGCGGCGGCCCGGTGGCCAACGAAGACCGCTATATCGAGATCTGGAACCTCGTGTTCATGCAGAACGAACGCGGCGAGGGCACCGGCAAGACCGACTTCGAGATCCTGGGGCCGTTGCCCCGCAAGAACATTGACACCGGCATGGGCGTCGAGCGGGTGGCGTTCATCCTGCAGGGCGTGCACAACGTCTACGAGACCGACCTGCTGCGGCCGGTCATAGAAACTGTGGCCGCGGTGGCCGCCCGTCCCTACGACGTGGGCAATCACTCCGACGACGTGCGCTACCGGGTGATCGCCGACCACAGCCGCACCGCGGCGATCCTGATCGGCGACGGCGTCACCCCGGGCAACGACGGGCGCGGCTACGTGCTGCGCCGGCTGCTGCGCCGGGTGATCCGGTCGGCCAAGCTCCTCGACATCGAGGGACCCATCGTCGGCGAGCTGATGACCACCGTGCGCGACGCGATGGGCCCGTCGTACCCCGAACTGGTCGCCGACTTCAGCCGGATCAGGCGCATCGCCGTCGCCGAGGAGACCGCCTTCAACCGCACGCTGGCGGCGGGCTCCAAGCTGTTCGACGAGGTGGCCGGCGCCACCAAGGCCGCCGGGACCAAGGCGATCTCCGGCTCGGACGCCTTCACGCTGCACGACACCTACGGCTTCCCCATCGAGTTGACCCTGGAGATGGCCGCCGAGGGCGGCCTGCAGGTCGACGAGATCGGCTTCCGGGAACTGATGGCCGAGCAGCGGCGCCGGGCGAAGGCGGACGCCGCCGCCCGCAAGCACGCGCACGCCGACCTGAGCGCCTACCGGGAGCTGGTCGACGCCGGGCCCACCGAATTCACCGGCTTCGACGAATTGTCTTCGGAGGCAAAGATTCTCGGAATCTTCGTCGACGGTAAGCGGGTGCCGGTCGTCACCCACGGCGCGCAAACGGAAGGGGCGGGCGCGCGGCAGGTCGAGCTCGTGCTCGACCGCACCCCGCTCTACGCCGAGTCCGGCGGGCAGATCGCCGACGAGGGCACCATCAGCGGGACGGGGGCCGGCGAGAGCGCCCGCGCGGCGGTCACCGACGTGCAGAAGATCGCCAAAACCCTGTGGGTGCACCGGGTCAACGTCGAATCCGGCGAATTCGTCGAGGGCGACACCGTCGTCGCGGCGGTCGACCCGGAATGGCGCCGCGGGGCCACGCAGGGGCATTCGGGCACCCACATGGTGCACGCCGCGCTGCGACAAGTGCTGGGCCCCAACGCCGTCCAGGCCGGGTCGCTGAACCGCCCCGGCTACCTCCGATTCGACTTCAACTGGCAGGGCCCGCTGTCCGACGATCAGCGCACCCAGGTCGAGGAGGTCACCAACGAGGCCGTGCAGGCCGACTTCGAGGTGCACACGTTCATCGAGCGGCTGGACAAGGCCAAGGCCATGGGCGCGATGGCGATGTTCGGCGAGGCCTACCCGGACGAGGTCCGCGTGGTGGAGATCGGCGGGCCGTTCTCGCTGGAGCTCTGCGGTGGGACCCACGTGCACAACTCGGCCCAGATCGGGCCGGTCACCATCCTTGGCGAATCGTCGGTCGGCTCGGGGGTGCGCCGGGTGGAGGCTTACGTGGGGCTGGACTCGTTCCGCCACCTGGCGAAAGAACGCGCCCTGATGGCCGGGCTGGCGTCGTCGCTGAAGGTGCCGTCCGACGAGGTGCCCGCCCGGGTGGCCGGCCTGGTGGAGCGGCTCAAGGCCGCCGAGAAGGAGCTCGAACGCGCGCGGCTGGCCGGCGCGCGTGCCGCCGCGACCAACGCCGCGGCCGGTGCGGAGCGTATCGGTAACGTCCGTGTGGTGGCGCAACGGATGTCCGCGGGGATGACGGCGGGCGACCTGCGTTCCCTGGTGGGCGACATCCGCGGCAAGCTGGGCAGCGAGCCCGCGGTGGTGGCGCTGATCGCGGAGGGCGAGGGCGGCAGCGTGCCGTACGCGGTCGCCGCGAACCCCGCCGCCCAGGACCTCGGAATCCGCGCCAACGACCTGATCAAGCAGCTGGCTGCGACCGTCGACGGCCGCGGTGGCGGCAAGCCGGACCTGGCGCAGGGCGCCGGGAAGGATCCGACCCGCATCGACGCGGCGCTCGACGCGCTCCGCTCCGAGATAGCGCGGGTCGGCTGAGTGGTCCCCGCACAGCATCGCTTGCCCGACCGGCCCGGCGACCCCGACCAGGATCCCGGACGCGGCCGACGGATGGGCGTCGACGTCGGCAGCGTGCGCATCGGTGTCGCCTGCAGCGACCCCGACGGCATCCTGGCCACCCCGGTGGAAACCGTGCGGCGCGACCGGTCCGGCAAGCACGTGCGGCGACTGGCCGAGCTGGCCGCCGAGCTCGGGGCGGTCGAGGTGGTCGTCGGGTTGCCGCGGACGCTGGCCGACCGCACGGGGCCCTCGGCGCTCGACGCCATGGAGCTGGCCGACACCCTGGGCCAGCGGATCGCCCCCACGCCCGTCCGACTGGCCGACGAGCGGCTGACCACGGTGAGCGCGCAGCGTTCGCTGCGCGCGGCCGGCGTCCGGGCCAGAGAGCAGCGCGCGGTGATCGACCAGGCGGCCGCGGTGGCCATCCTGCAGAGCTGGCTCGACCAGCGCCGCGCCACCCTGGCCGCGGGGGAGCCCGCCGATGGTTGACAGCGCACGGCGCCAACGGGCCGAGCCCGAAGCGGTCGGTCCGTCCCGGAAAAAGAGTCGCGTCGCCCGGAACCAGGCCGAACGGGGACGCCGCCGCCGGCGGTTCGCCGGCAAGATCGTGCTCGCGGTCGTGGCCGTCGTCGTCCTGGTGGGAGTCTTCGTCGGCGCCAAGCTCTGGCACACGGTGTTCGGGGCCGGCGACGACTACACCGGAGACGGCAAGCGCGACATCGTGATTCAGATCAAGGACGGTGACTCGACCACGATGGTCGGGGAGACGCTGCAGCACGAGCAGGTGATCAAGACCGTCCGGGCCTTCGTCAACGCCGCGCACGGCAACAGCAAGATCTCCTCGATCCAGCCCGGCTATTACCGGATGCGGACCGAAATCCCGGCGGCCAACGCGGTCGCGCGGCTGGCCGACCCGAACAACAGGGTGGGCCGGCTGGTGATCCCCGAGGGCCGCCAGCTCGACGACACCACCGACATGAAGACCAACAAGGTGACCCCGGGCATCCTGACACTGATCTCCCGCGCCACGTGCGTGACCCTGGACGGCGACCAGCACTGCGTAGCGGTCGAGGAGCTGCGGGCGGCGGCGACCAACAGCACCCCCGCGGCGCTGGCGGTGCCGCCGTGGGCCGTCGAGCCGTTCACCGAGCTCGGCAAGGACCATCGCCGGATCGAGGGGCTGATCGCACCGGGAACCTTCAACGTCGACCCCTCCGCGTCGGCCGAGACCATCCTGTCCGGCCTGATCAGCGCCGGCGCGGTCGAGTACATGAAGTCCGGGCTGGTGGACACCGCGCAGACCATGGGCCTGTCGCCCTACGACATCCTGGTGGTGGCCTCGCTGGTTGAGCAGGAATCCAAATCCCAGGACTTCGCGAAGGTCGCCCAGGTCATCTACAACCGGCTGCACGCCCACCACACGCTGGAATTCGACTCGACGGTCAACTACCCGCTGGACCGCCGCGAGGTGGCCACCACCGACGCCGACCGCGCCCAGAAGACACCGTGGAACACCTACGTGTCGCAGGGGCTGCCCGCGACGGCGATCTGTTCGCCCGGTGTCGACGCCCTGCACGCCGCCGAGCACCCCGAGCCCGGTGACTGGTTGTACTTCGTCACCATCGACGCCCAGGGGACGACGCTGTTCACCAAGGATTATCAGCAGCACCTGGCCAATATCGAGCTGGCTAAGCGCAACGGTGTCCTCGACTCGGCCCGTTAGCGCGCCCGGTCCGGGCGCTGGACCCCGCAAGGCGGCGGTGCTCGGCAAGCCGATCGCCCACTCGAAGTCCCCGCAATTGCACCTGGCCGCCTACCGGGCGCTGGGCCTGCACGACTGGACCTACGAGCGCATCGAGTGCGACGCCGAGCAGCTGCCCGCGGTGGTCGGCGGGTTCGGCCCCGAGTGGGTCGGGGTGTCGGTGACCATGCCGGGCAAGTTCGCCGCGCTGCGGTTCGCCGACGAGCGCACCGAACGGGCCGAGCGGGTGGGTTCGGCCAACACCCTGGTCCGCACGCCGGCGGGCTGGCTGGCCGACAACACCGACATCGACGGCGTGAGCGGGGCGCTCGGGTCACAAGGGCTGGCCTCACAAGGGGAGGTGGCCGGCCCTGCGCTGGTGTGCGGATCGGGCGGCACCGCGCCCGCGGCCGTCCTGGGGCTGGCCCAGCTGGGCGTCGCCGCCATCACCGTCGTCGCGCGCAACCCCGACAAGGCGGCCCGGCTGGTGGACCTCGGCACCGACTCCGGGGTCGCGACGCGGTTCGTGAACATCGACGACGCCGGCCTATCCGCGGCCGTGGCCGGCGCGGAGGTGCTGGTCAGCACCATCCCCGCGGACGTCGCGGCGCGGTACGCGGACACCTTCGCGCCGATCCCGGTGCTGCTCGACGCCGTCTACGACCCGTGGCCGACGCCGCTGGCCGCCGCGGTGGCCGCCGCCGGCGGCCGCGTCATCAGCGGGCTGCAGATGCTGCTGCACCAGGCGTTCACCCAGGTCGAGTTGTTCACAGGGCTCCCGGCGCCGCGCGAGGCCATGGCCGCGTCCCTCGGCTAGCGTCCCGCGACATGCGGATGACGGCGGCGCTCGCGGTTCTGGCCTGGCTTGCGGTGTTGAGCGGTTACGACGTCCGCGAGCGCCGGTTACCGAATCTGCTGACGCTGCCCGGGGCCGGGGCGATCCTGCTGGTGGCCGCCCTCGCCGGGCACGGCTGGCCGGCGCTGGCCGGGGCGGCCGCGCTGACCGCGGTCTATCTGCCGGTGCACCTGGTGGCGCCGGCGGGACTGGGGGCCGGGGACGTCAAGCTGGCGATCGGCCTGGGCGCGCTGGCCGGCTGCTTCGGCGCCGCGGTGTGGTTCCTGGCGGCGCTGGCCGCGCCGCTGCTGACCGTGGCGTGGGCCGTGGCGGGCCGGCTCGCCGGCCGGGCGGGCGCCGCGGCGGTGCCGCACGGCCCGTCGATGTGCGTGGCCACCGCCGTCGCGATCGGGCTGATCCTCGTCTGAGCCCCGGCGACGCGCGGATTTAAGCCCGCCCGGGCGCACATGGGAAGATGGTCGGGTGTTGCGCTGGATCACCGCCGGGGAGTCACATGGCCGTGCATTGGTGGCATTGCTGGAAGGCATGGTCGCCGGCGTGCAGGTCAACTCGACCGAGATCGCCGACCAACTGGCCCGCCGCCGGCTCGGTTACGGCCGCGGCGCGCGGATGAAGTTCGAACGCGACGCGGTCACCGTGCTGTCCGGGGTGCGCCACGGCATCACGCTGGGCGGCCCCATCGCCATCGAGATCGGCAACACCGAGTGGCCCAAGTGGGAGACCGTGATGGCGCCCGACCCGGTCGGCCCGGAGCGAGCCGCCGACCTGCAGAACTCGGCCCGCAACGAACCGCTCACCCGGCCGCGGCCCGGCCACGCCGATTACGCGGGCATGCTCAAGTTCGGCTTCGACGACGCCCGGCCGGTGCTGGAGCGGGCCAGCGCCCGCGAGACCGCCGCCCGCGTCGCGGCCGGCACGGTCGCCCGCTCGTTCCTGCGCCAGGCGCTCGGCGTCGACGTGCTTTCCCACGTCATCGCGATCGGCCCCTCGGCGCCCTACGACGGCCCGCCCCCGCGCCCGGAAGACCTGCCCGCGATCGACGACAGCCCGGTGCGCGCCTTCGACAAGACCGCCGAGGAGGCGATGATCGCCGAGATCGAGGCGGCCAAGAAGGACGGCGACACCCTCGGCGGCGTGGTCGAGGTGGTGGCCGTCGGCCTACCGGTCGGGCTGGGCTCGTTCACCAGCGGCGACAACCGGCTGGACAGCCAGCTCGCCGCCGCGGTCATGGGCATCCAGGCCATCAAGGGCGTGGAGATCGGCGACGGCTTCGAGACGGCGCGCCGCCGCGGCAGCCGGGCCCACGACGAGATGTATCCCGGGCCCGACGGTGTCGTCCGCTCGACCAACCGCGCCGGCGGCCTCGAGGGCGGCATGACCAACGGCCAGCCGCTGCGGGTGCGCGCCGCGATGAAACCCATCTCCACCGTGCCGCGGGCGCTGGCCACCGTCGACATGGCGACCGGCGGCGAGGCCGTCGCCATCCACCAGCGGTCCGACGTCTGCGCGGTGCCGGCGGCCGGCGTCGTGGTCGAGGCCATGGTCGCGTTGGTGCTGGCCCGGGCGGCGCTGGAGAAGTTCGGCGGCGACTCGCTCACCGAGACCCGACGCAACATCGAGGCGTATCAGCGCGCGGTGGCCGACCGGGAGTCGCCGGCCGCGCGGGGTACCGCGTGATGGCCCCCAGGGCCGTACTCGTCGGGCTGCCGGGCTCGGGCAAGTCCACCATCGGCCGGCGGCTGGCAAAGGCGCTCGGCGTCGAGTTCCTCGACACCGACGCCGCGATCGAGCAGCGGGCCGGCCGCAGCATCGCCGACATCTTCGCCACCGACGGCGAGCGGGAGTTCCGCCGCATCGAGGAGGACGCGGTGCGTGCCGCGCTGGCCGACCACGACGGCGTGGTGTCGCTCGGCGGCGGGGCCGTCACCAGCCCCGGGGTCTGCGACGCGCTCGCCGGCCACACCGTGATCTACCTGGAGATCAGCGCCAACGAGGGCGTGCGGCGCACCGGCGGCGGCGCCGTGCGCCCGCTGCTGGCCGGGCCCGACCGCGCCGAGAAGTTCAAAACCCTGATGGCGCAACGCGTCCCGCTGTACCGGCGAGTCTCGACCATCCGCGTCGACACCAACCGCCGCAACCCGGGGGCGGTGGTGCGCTACATCGTGTCCAGGCTGCAGACACCGGAGAACGCCCACGCGGAGGCCGCACCGTGACCGCGCCGGTCACAGTGCAGGTGGCCGTCGACCCGCCCTACTCGGTGGTCATCGGCACCGACTTGGGCGACCAGCTGGTCGAACTCCTCTGTGACCGGCACCGGGTGGCCGTCGTGCACCAGCCGGTGCTGGCACACACCGCCGAAGCGATCCGAAGCCGCCTGGCCGACAAGGGCGTCGACGCGCACCGCATCGAGATCCCCGACGCCGAGTCCGGCAAGGACCTGCCGGTGGTCGGCTTCCTCTGGGAGGTGTTGGGCCGCATCGGGATCGACCGCAAAGACGCCGTGGTCAGCCTCGGCGGCGGCGCCGCCACCGACGTCGCCGGCTTCGCGGCGGCCACCTGGCTGCGCGGCGTCGACATCGTCCACGTCCCCACCACGTTGCTCGGCATGGTCGACGCGGCCGTCGGCGGCAAGACGGGCATCAACACCGACGCGGGCAAGAACCTGGTGGGCGCGTTCCACCAGCCGCTCGCGGTGTTCGTCGACTTGGCGACCCTGGAAACGTTGCCGCACAACGAACTCGTCGCCGGGATGGCCGAGGTGGTCAAGGCGGGTTTCATCGCCGACCCGGTGATCCTCGATCTCATCGAGGCCGACCCGCGGGCCGCCGTGGACCCCGCGGGCGACGTGCTGCCGGAGCTGATCCGGCGCTCGATCGCCGTCAAGGCGCGGGTCGTCGCCGCCGACGAGAAGGAGTCGGAACTGCGCGAAATCCTGAACTACGGCCACACGTTGGCGCACGCGATCGAGCGCAGGGAGCGCTACGAGTGGCGCCACGGCGCCGCGGTGTCGGTGGGCCTGGTGTTCGCCGCGGAGCTGGCGCGGCTCGCCGGCCGGCTCGACGACGCGACCGCGCAGCGCCACCGCACGGTCCTGTCGGCGCTCGGGCTGCCGGTCGGTTACGACGCCGACGCGCTGCCGCAGCTGCTGGAATACATGGCTCAGGACAAGAAGTCCCGCGCCGGTGTGCTGAGGTTCGTGGTCCTCGACGGCCTGGCCAAGCCGGGGCGGCTGGCCGGGCCGGACCCGGCGCTGCTGGCGGCGGCGTACGACGGGATAGCTTTGTGAGGGCCAACGTCGGCGTGCAAGTCATCAATGGCCCGAACCTGGGCCGGCTGGGTCGCCGCGAGCCCGACGTGTACGGGGACACCACGCACGAGGAACTGGCCGCGCTGATCGAGCGGGAGGCCGCCGCGCTCGGCCTGGAAGCCGTTGTGCGGCAAAGCGACAGCGAAGCCCAGCTGCTGGACTGGATTCATGCCGCGGCCGACGCGGGCGAACCCGTGATCCTCAACGCCGGTGGCCTCACCCACACCTCCGTCGCGCTGCGCGACGCCTGCGCCGAGCTGCGCGCGCCGCTGATCGAGGTGCATATCTCCAATGTGCATGCCCGCGAGGAGTTTCGGCGCCACTCGTACCTCAGCCCGGTTGCGACCGGGGTCATCGTCGGGCTGGGAATCCAGGGCTACCTGCTCGCCCTGCGCTACCTGGCGGACACCGCCAAGCGCTAAAGCCGTGCCCTAACCCTTGTCCGGGTCCGGCTTGGCGGGCTCGTCGCCGACCTTGCGGATCACCTCGGTCTTGGGATCGTCCTCGGTCTTGGCGATCGTCTCGGTGGGGGCGTCACGCTCGACAGCTTCCGTGGGGGCATCCCGCTCGGCCGTCGCGACCGCCGCGGTCCGCTCCTCGTGCTGCGCTGCGGCCGCCGGGATCTCCCCGGTCGGCGCGTCATCGCCGCGGACCGCCGAGAACACGTCGGTGTCGCCGTCTCGCCCCTGCTTGACGCCGAGGCCGTGGCGCTTCTCCGGCTCCTTCTCGTACTGCCGGTCCACCCGCCAGCGGCCGACGGTGACGCCGATGATCCCGGGCAGGAACACGCACAGCGCGGTGAACGCCGCGAACGTGGTCACCTCGTTGATCAGGCCGCCGGTGTAGAGACCCTTGTACACGAGCGCGATGAGCCAAGAGACGGCGCCGGACAGCACGCCGGCCACCAGGCCGGCCAGCAGCCAGGTCATCGCCAGATCGCGGCGCCGGTCCGGGTCCGGGGTGGCGACGGCGTCGGCCCGGCCGTCGAAAACCCCCCACACGGCCACGCCGATTATGAACAGAAGCAGCAGCACCACGCTAAAGAGCCCGGCCTGCGTCTGCCACGCGTTGATCAACGCCCCCTGGAACAAGCGAACGACGACCATCGCCGCGGCGTACACCAATCCGCGCAGCATCCAGTTAGTCATGGGCAATCAGCGTAGCGAGTACCGTCAAGGGTCGTGACACATTCTCAGCGTCGGGACAACCTGAAAGCGCAAATCGTGGCCGTCGGACTGGACGCCATGCTGGTCAGCGACCTGCACAACGTGCGCTACCTGTCCGGTTTCACCGGATCCAACGGCGCGTTGCTGGTGTTCGCCGACGATCGCGACCCGGTGCTGGCCACCGACGGCCGGTATCGCACCCAGGCCGCCGAACAGGCGCCGGGGCTCGAGATCGCCATCGAGCGGGCCCTCGGGCGGCATCTGGTCGGCCGGGCCGCCGAGGGCGGCGTGGGGAGGCTGGGGTTCGAGAGCAATGTGGTCACCGTCGACGCGTTCGACGCCCTGACCGGCGAGCTCGGCGAGCGCAAGGCGGACACCGAGCTGGTGCGGGCCGCGGGAACCGTCGAGGCGCTGCGTGAGGTCAAGGACGACGGTGAGGTGGCGCTGCTGCGGCTGGCCTGCGAGGCGGCCGATGCCGCGCTCGCGGAGTTGGTGCAGCGCGGCGGCCTGCGGCCCGGGCGGACCGAGCGCGAGGTGAGCCGGGAGCTGGAGTCCCTGATGCTCGACCACGGCGCCGATGCGATCTCGTTCGAGACCATCGTGGCGGCCGGCGCGAACTCGGCGATCCCGCACCATCGCCCCACCGACGCGCCGCTGGCGGCGGGCGACTTCGTCAAGATCGACTTCGGCGCGCTGGTGGCCGGCTATCACTCCGACATGACGCGCACGTTCGTACTCGGCAAGGCCGCCGATTGGCAACTGGAGATCTACCAGCTGGTCGCCGACGCACAGCGGGCCGGCCGGGAGGCGCTGCGGCCGGGCGCGAGCCTGCGCGACGTCGACGGCGCGGCGCGGCGGATGATCGTCGACGCGGGGTACGGCGAGCAGTTCGGTCACGGGCTGGGGCACGGGGTGGGGTTGCAGATCCACGAGGCGCCGGGGATCGGGGCCACCTCCACCGGCACACTGCTGGCGGGTTCGGTGGTCACCGTCGAGCCGGGCGTCTACCTCCCCGGCCGCGGCGGCGTGCGCATCGAGGACACCCTGGTCGTGCCCGACGAGGCGGCGGCGACCGGCGATCGCGCACCGGAACTGCTGACCAGGTTTCCCAAGGAGCTGGCCGTTCTCGGCTAGCCAACCGGGGCATTTGGCGGATCGGCGCCCCGGGGTAGAGTCGGGGGGCGTGAGTGGGGTGGAGCCAATCGAACGTGGTTTGGCGCGCCTGCGGGACTTCCGGTGGGACATCCACGCGCAGCCCTTGCGGGAGATGCGGCTCGAGATCGACATCGTGTATTTCACCGTCCCCGTGCCGTTCACCGGCGGTAGAGGCCTGAGCGTTCCCTTCTTGACGATGATCAAGCGGATGCCCCCGTCGGCCACCAAGCCGGAAGAGGCCGGCCCCTAGCGCGTGCGGCGGGCTTCCCGCCGGCCCCCGGGCCACCCGACGCGCGGGTCGTTGCCGCGACGCGATTTAGACTGACGGACACATTGCAGACAGTCGGAGAACGACTGTCCATTCCCTAGGAGAGACACCGAACCGTGGCAAGCACCGCCGATTTCAAGAACGGACTGGTGCTGGTGATCGACGGCCAGCTGTGGCAGATCGTCGAGTTCCAGCACGTCAAACCCGGCAAGGGCCCGGCCTTCGTGCGCACCAAGCTGAAAAACGTGCTGTCGGGCAAGGTCGTCGACAAGACCTACAACGCCGGCGTGAAGGTGGAGACCGCCACCGTCGACCGGCGCGACACCACCTACCTCTACCGCGACGGCTCGGACTTCGTGTTCATGGACAGCCAGGACTACGAGCAGCACCCGCTGCCGGAGTCGCTGGTCGGCGACGCCGCCCGGTTCCTGCTGGAGGGCCTGCCGGTGCAGGTGGCGTTCCACAACGGGGCGCCGCTCTACATCGAGCTGCCGGTGTCGGTCGAGATGGAGGTCACCCACACCGAGCCGGGCCTGCAGGGTGACCGGTCCAGCGCTGGCACCAAACCCGCCACCGTGGAGACCGGGGCCGAGATCCAGGTGCCGCTGTTCATCAACACCGGCGACAAGCTGAAGGTGGACACGCGCGACGGCAGCTACCTGGGGCGCGTCAACGCGTGAGCAGGCCCGTCAGGGGACGCCACCACGCCCGCAAGCGCGCCGTCGACCTGCTGTTCGAGGCCGAGGCCCGCGGGCTGGGTGCGGCCGAGGTGGTCGACATGCGGGCCGCGCTGGCCGACGCCAACCCCGACGTGGCGCCGCTGCAGCCCTACACGGTCGCGGCCGCCCGCGGGGTCGGCGAGCACGCCGCCCACATCGACGATCTGATCAGCTCGCACCTGCAGGGCTGGACGCTGGACCGGCTGCCCGCCGTCGACCGCGCGATCCTGCGGGTCGCCGTGTGGGAGCTGCTCTACGCCGACGACGTCCCGGAGCCGGTCGCCGTCGACGAGGCCGTGCAGCTGGCCAAGGAGCTGTCCACCGACGACTCGCCGGGCTTCGTCAACGGCGTGCTGGGCCAGGTCATGCTGGTGACGCCGCAGATCCGGGCCGCCGCCGCGGCGGTCCGGTCCGCCGCCGCCGGGCCGGAGGACGAGGGCCCCGACGGGTGACCCGGCTGGAGCTGCGCGTCGTCGTCGCGGGGTTGTTGGCCGCGACGGTCGTGCTGGGCGCCGTCGTCTGCGCCGCCTTCGGGTGGACCATCGTGGCGTCGGCGCTGTCCATCTACGCGCTCGGCGTGGGCGCCTGGCTGTATCACTGCGTCGAACGCCTGATCGTGGCGCGCCGCATCAGCACCGTCCGCTCGGCCGCCAGGCCGCTGCAGCCGCTGTTGCCGGTGATGGCCGCGATCATGGGCCTGACGCAGTCGGTGGTCAGGTCCCTGACCGACGTCACCGAGTTGCCGGCCCGGCGCTGGGACCTTCCGGTCCTGCGCTGGGTCGACGGCACCCGGGCGAATCGGCGCGTCGTGGACGCCGACGACGAGCTGGAGGGCTGACCGGGCTCACGCGAAACGATCACGTGGGCGGCGCGGCGGGGTGAGAATACAAGTCGCTCAGAAGAACAGGTGAGGTCATGACTCGATACACCACCCAGCCGCGACGACTCCGCGTTTCCGCGTTGGCGGCGGTGGCCAACCCGTCCTACGCCCGCGTCGACACCTGGAACCTGCTCGACGACGCGTGCCGCCACCTCGCCGAGGTCGACCTGGCCGGGCTCGACAAGACCCACGACGTGGCCCGGGTGAAGCGCCTGATGGACCGCATCGCCGCCTACGAGCGGTACTGGCTGTATCCCGGGGCGCAGAACCTCGCGGTCTTCCGCGCGCACCTGGAGAGCCTGTCCACGGTGCGGCTGACCGAAGAGGTGTCCATGGCCGTGCGGCTGCTGGGCGAATACGGCGACCGCGCAGGCCTTTTCGACACCTCGGCGCCGCTGGCCGACCAGGAGCTGGTGGCCCAGGCCAAACAACAGCAGTTCTACACCGTGTTGCTCGCCGACGACGCGCCCGACACGGCCCCCGACTGCCTGGCCGAATGCCTGCGGGCCCTGCGCAACCCCTCCGACGACGTGCAGTTCGAGATCCTGGTGGTGCCCAGCGTCGAAGACGCCATCGCCGCGGTCGCGCTGAACGGCGAGATCCAGGCCGCCATCATCCGCGACGACCTGCCGCTGCGGTCCCGCGACCGGCTGCCGCTGATGAACACGCTGCTGGGGCCGAACGAGGACGCGGGCGACCTCATCCCCGACCACGCCAACGACTGGGTGGAGTGCGGCGAGTGGATCCGCGAGCTGCGGCCCCACATCGACCTGTATCTGCTGACCGACGAGTCGATCGCGGCGGGCGACGACACCGAGCCCGACGTCTACGACCGGACGTTCTACCGGCTCAACGACGTCACCGACCTGCACAGCACGGTGCTCGCCGGGCTGCGGAACCGGTACGGCACACCGTTTTTCGATGCGCTGCGCGCCTACGCGGCCGCGCCGGTCGGCCAGTTCCACGCGCTGCCCGTCGCGCGCGGTGCCAGCATCTTCAACTCGAAGTCGTTGCAGGACATGGGGGAGTTCTACGGCCGCAACATCTTCATGGCCGAGACGTCGACCACGTCCGGCGGCCTGGATTCGCTGCTCGACCCGCACGGCAACATCAAGAAGGCGATGGACAAGGCCGCGCACACCTGGAACTCCGACCACACGTATTTCGTCACCAACGGGACCTCCACCGCCAACAAGATCGTGGTGCAGTCCCTCACCCGCCCGGGCGACATCGTGCTGATCGACCGCAACTGCCACAAGTCGCACCACTACGGGCTGGTGCTCGCCGGCGCCTACCCGCTTTACCTGGACGCGTATCCGTTGCCGCAGTTCGCGATCTACGGGGCGGTGTCGCTGCGCACGATCAAGCAGACGCTGCTGGACCTGGAAGCGGCCGGCCAGCTGGACCGGGTGCGCATGCTGCTGCTGACCAACTGCACCTTCGACGGCGTGGTCTACCACCCGTTGCAGGTCATGCAGGAGGTGCTGGCGATCAAGCCGGACATCTGCTTCCTGTGGGACGAGGCGTGGTACGCGTTCGCCACGGCCGTGCCGTGGGCCCGGCAGCGCACCGCGATGGTGGCGGCCGAGCGCCTCGAGCAGATGCTGGCCTCGCCGGATTACGCTGCCCAGTACCGGGATTGGGCGGCCGGCATGGACGGCCTGCAACAAGGGGGGGACCGGTCGGAGTGGGTTGACCGCCCGCTGTTGCCCGACCCGACCCGCGCGCGGGTCCGGGTCTACGCGACGCACTCGACGCACAAGTCGCTGTCGGCGCTTCGCCAGGCGTCGATGATCCACGTCCGCGACCAGGACTTCAACGCCCTGGCGCGCGACGCGTTCGGTGAGGCGTTCTTGACCCACACCTCGACCTCACCGAACCAGCAACTGCTGGCGTCCCTGGACTTGGCCCGTCGGCAGGTCGACATCGAGGGTTTTCAGCTGGTCCGGCAGACCTACGACATGGCGCTGGTGTTCCGCCATCGGGTGCGGAGAGACCGGTTGATCAGCAAGTGGTTTCGCATCCTCGACGAGTCCGACCTGGTGCCCGAGGAGTTCCGGGCGTCGTCGGTGAGTTCCTACCGCGAGGTCCGCCAGGGCGCGCTGGCCGAGTGGAACGAGGCGTGGCGCTCCGACCAGTTCGTGCTGGACGCGACGCGGGTGACCCTGTTCGTCGGCAAGACGGGGATGAACGGCTACGACTTCCGCGAGAAGATCCTGATGGAGCGATTCGGCATCCAGATCAACAAGACGTCGATCAACAGCGTGCTGCTGATCTTCACCATCGGTGTGACGTGGTCGAGCGTGCATTATCTGCTCGACGTGTTGCGCAGGGTGGCAACCGATTTCGACCGCACCGAGAACGCGGCCAGCGTCGCCGACCGGGCGTTGCACCAGCGGCACGTGGAGGAGATCACGCAGGACCTGCCGCACCTGCCCGACTTCAGCGAGTTCGACGTCGCCTTCCGGCCCGTCGACGCGTGCATCTTCGGCGACATGCGGTCGGCCTTCTACGCCGGGTACGAGGAGTCCGACCGCGAGCATGTCCTGATCGGCATGGCGGGGCGGCGGTTGGCCGAGGGCAAGACGCTGGTGTCCACCACGTTCGTGGTGCCCTACCCGCCGGGCTTCCCGGTGCTGGTCCCCGGCCAGGTGGTCTCCAAGGAGATCATCTACTTCCTGGCCCAGCTGGACGTCAAAGAGATCCACGGTTACAACCCCGACCTGGGGCTCTCGGTGTTCACCGAGTCGGCCCTGGCGCGGATGGAGGCGCAGCGCAGCGCGGCGACCGCCGCGGTCGGCTCGGCGTTTCCGGCCTTCGAATTGCCCTCGGACGCCTCGGGACTCAACGGCGCGCTCCACGGCAACGGTGCCGCGCAAGCCGTCAGCGAAGACGCTTGAGCCTAGCGACCCGGTTGGGCCGACGCTTGTGGCTGCGGCCGGCCCAGTTCGCCCCGCCGGATCCCGCGCGTGATCTCGTCGCTGCGGGCGGTGCTGCCGGCTGGAGCGGTCTCGGGGCAGCTGCAGCTGAGGGTGTTGAACGGGCTCGAGTCGGCGCCGGCCGGTGCCGCCCCCACCAGCCCGGAGCCCAGGACGATGGCGAGGTAGGCCAGCATTCGTGTGGTCGCGCGGTTGTTGCGGCGCGCACGGCGTGCAGTACCTGACATGACGACGTCAGCCTAGGAGGGGGCCGCTGAGAGGCCGCTGAGAAACCCGTTGAGCTGGGTGTTCTCCGGGGCTCGGCGGCCCTGCAGGATCAGCGGCCCTGCAGAATCAGCGGCCCTGCAGAATCGGAGGTGTGCAGTTGCCTCGCCTCCCGCACTGGGGCATTCCCGCCCGCTCGGCCGCGGTGTCGGCGGCCGTCGTGCTGTGCGCGCTGGCCCTCGCGGGCGCGGGATTGGACGCGTTCCTGTATCGGTCGCTGTTGACGGGCGTCGATTACGCCTCAGCGGAACGGGTGCGCGACCTGCGGAACGCGCTGCAGTCCGATCCGCCGGCCGGCCTCGACAACTCCCTGTTGACCACCGATCAACGGGTGGTCGCCATTCAAGTGATCGCCCCGGACGGTCAGGTGGTGCGGCGGTCGCGCTCGGCACCCGCCACGCCGCTCGTTCCGATCGGCGAGTTCGGCCTCGATCTGCGTCGCGGCTTGTCCGACGACGCGGTGGCCGGTGACGACATGCGCGTCAGCGGTCAACGCGTCGCCACCGCATCCGGCGACTACACGGTGATCGTGGGCGGCGGCAGCCAGGCGGTCGAGGCCACCGCGCGGACCGTGGCCTTGCTGCTGGCCTGCGGCGCGCCGATCGTCATTGCGGGCGCGGCGGCCGCGACGTTCTGGCTCGTTCGCCGGTCCCTGCGATCCGTGGACGCGATCCGCGCGCGCGTGGCCGAGATCTCGACATCGGATCTGGCCGAACGGGTTCCGGTGCCGGAGGGCCGCGACGAGATCGCCGCGCTGGCGGTCACCATGAACCAGATGCTCTCCCGCATCGAAGCGGGCCATCGCGCGCAGCAACGTTTCGTCGGTGACGCGTCGCATGAACTGCGCAGCCCGCTGGCCACCATCATCTCCGGGCTGGAGGTCGCCGAGGCGCACCCCGATCTGCTCGACGCCGAGTTGGCGGTCAACACGCTTTTGCCCGAGGCGCAACGCATGCACACGCTGATCGAAGACCTGCTGCTGCTGGCCCGGGCCGACGAGCAAAGCCTGCTGCGCCGCATCGAAGAGCTGGCCCTCGATGACGTCGCCGCCGTCGAGGCGGCCCGCGCGCGACGCGGGGCGAACTGCGCGATCGACACCGACCTTTGCGCGGTGCGGTGCACCGGTGACCCGATGGCCATCTCGCGGATGATCCGCAACCTGGTGGAAAACGCCGTCCGCCATGCGGATTCGCGCGTCGTCCTGACGGTCGGCGGCAACGGGGGGACGGCGATCCTCACCGTCAGCGACGACGGCCCCGGAATCCCTCCGGGCGACCGGGCCCGGGTGTTCGAACGCTTCGTGCGCCTGGATTCGGATCGGGCCCGCAGCGGCGGGGGAGCCGGGCTGGGCCTCGCGATCGTCGCCGAGATCGCCGCCGCTCACGGCGGCACGGTCACCATCGACGACCGGCCGGGCGGCGGAACCCGAATGATCGTGTCCCTGCCGCGGCGCGAGCCTCAGCACAACAGCCGGTAACCGACGCCGCGGACCGTCTCGATGGTGTTGGTGCCGAAGGGAATGTCGATCTTGCGACGCAGATATCCCACGTACACCTCGACCACGTTGTCCGGGCCGTGGTAGTGGGCGTCCCACACGTTGCGCAGGATCTCGGCCTTGGTCACCACCATGTCCTTGTTGTGCATGAGGAATTCGAGCACTCCGAATTCCCTGGGCGTCAACGCGATCGGGGTGGAGTCGCGGTGGACGGTATGCCGCGCGGGGTCCAGCACCAGCGATCCGGCGGTCAGCGCCGCCGGCCGCTCCGGCACGCCGCGCCGCACCAGAGCGCGCAGCCGCGCCACGAGCACCCGGAACGAGAACGGTTTGGTCAGATAGTCGTCGGCGCCCAGGTCGAACGCGTCGGTCTCGTCGTACTCCCCGTCCTTGGCGGTCAGCATGAGGACCGGTGTCCACACGTTTCGCGCCCGCATCCGGCGCAGCACCTCGTATCCGCTCTGGCCGGGGAGCATGATGTCGAGGACCACCACGTCGAAGCTGTTCTCGACGGCCTCCCGCAGGCCGTCGACACCCGTGCCGACGTTCACGACGACGAACCCCTCGGCCTCCAGGCCCCGGGCCAGGGTCGCCGACAGCCGCGCTTCGTCCTCGACGAGAAGGACCCTCACGTCGTCACGCTTCTTGGTGGCCCGCACCGGGGTGGCGTCCCGGACGCTGGGGCAGGACGACAAGCAACGCCACGATGATCGCCGCGATCACCGCCGAGGCCAGCGGGCGGCTCAGGGCCAGGCCGCCGTCGGCGACCGGTTTGTCAATGAAGTCGCCCACCGTCGCGCCCAACGGGCGGGTCAAGATGAAGGCGACCCAGAACAACACGACGCGCGAGACGGACGTCCAGTAGTAGAGCGCCACGACCGCGGCGAGGCCGGCCGCGAACACCAGCGCACCGCGCTCGTAACCGAAGTCGCGAGTGTCGGCGAGCCAGTCGCCGAGCGCGGTGCCCAGGGTCTGCGAGAAAGTGATTGTCGCCCAGTAGAACGCCTCCACTTTCGGCGTCGAGACGGTGGTGACCGACACCGTGCCCTGCGACCAGCGCCACAGGCCCAGTGTGGCCAGCAGGCAAGCCAACAGCAGCAGCGAACCGCCGGTGTAGCCGATGCCGAGCGAACGGTCGGCGAAGTCGGCCAACGTCGTGCCGAACGTCGTCGAGGCCACGATCGTCGCCCAGTACAGCGCCGCATGAAAGCGCTTGGCGAAGATCTGCGCGGCGACCAGCACCACCAGCGCGACGCCGAACAGTGCGACGCCGGCCGCGTAGCCCCAGTTCAGGGTCATCGTGACGGTGTCGCCGCCCGTCTCGCCCAGCGTGGTGGCGAAGATCTTGATGATCCAGAACCCCAGGGTGACCGCCGGCACCTTGGTCAACGCCTGCCGCGAAACGTCACTCATGCCCAGTCAACTTCCGGTGTCGTTGTTGATGCATTTCTAGGGTAGCCGCGCTGAGAAAACGCTGAGTACACGCATAAGAGAACGCTGTGTCCGCGCTGTGAATCGCGGTCTCGCCGTGGTATTTCGGCGGTGTCGCAAAATCCAAGGCGCAGAACGCTTTACGCAGATTGACCACCGCAGCCCGGCGCGCGGATTCTGAGGACTTGTTATCAATCACCTTAGTATTCAATGAGTTACGCTGCTCGCCGCGCCGGGCGCCGGTGACGGGGCGTGCCACCATGGATTCCATGTTTGCGGAAGCCGGCAGCATCGGTCGCCTCGGCGCGGGTGCGCGCTGGTCGGTCATGGTCGTCTCCCTGGGGGTGACGGCGACGTCGTTCCTCTTCATCAACGGCGTGGCGTTCCTGATTCCCTCGCTGCAGGCGCGCCGTGGCATCCCGTTGGCCGAAGCCGCCCTGGTGTCGTCCATGCCCAGCTGGGGCATGGTGGTGACGCTGGTGCTGTGGGGCTGGGTGCTGGACCGGGTCGGTGAGCGGGTGGTGCTGACGGCCGGTTCGGCGCTCACCGCGGCGGCGGCCTGTGCCGCGGCGTCGGCCCATTCGATGCCGGCCGTCGGCGTCTTCTTGTTTCTCGGTGGGATGGCGGCGGCCAGCTGCAACACCGCCGGCGGGCGGCTGGTGTCGGCATGGTTCCCGACGCACCAGCGGGGCCTGGCGATGGGCATTCGTCAGACCGCGCAGCCGTTGGGTATCGCCCTGGGCGCCTTGGTGATACCGGAGCTGGCCGAGCGCGGGCCTCGTTCGGGGCTGATGTTCCTGGCGCTCATGTGCACGGTGGCGGCGGTGGCCAGCGCGCTGGGGATCGTCGATCCGCCCCGGAAATCACGCCAGGCGGCCACCGGCGCGGAACTGGCCAGCCCGTATCGAGGGTCGTTCGTACTGTGGCGAATTCACGCCGTGAGTGCGCTGCTGATGATGCCGCAGACGGTGACCGTGACGTTCATGTTCGTGTGGCTGACGAATCGGCATGGCTGGTCGGTGGCGGCCGCCGGCGGCCTGGTCACCGTCTGTCAGCTGCTGGGGGCGGTGGGCCGGATCGCGGTCGGGCGCTGGTCGGACCGGGTCGGTTCGCGGATGCGGCCGGTCCGCGTCGTCGCCATCGCCGCCGCGTTGGCCCTGTTGCTGCTGGCTTTCACCGACGGCAGCGGTTCGAGCTACGACGTGGTGCTGATGGTCGCCATCTCGGTGCTCGCGGTGCTCGACAACGGGCTCGAGGCCACCGCGATCACCGAGATCGCCGGGCCGTTCTGGAGCGGCCGCGCGCTGGGCCTGCAGAACACCGCGCAACGGCTGATGGCCGCGGCCGGGCCGCCGCTCTTCGGTGCGCTGATCGTCGCCGCCGAATACCCGCCGGCGTGGGCGCTGTGCGCGTTGTTCCCGCTGGCGGCGGTCCCGCTGGTGCCCACCGCCCGGGAGAGCGAGCCTGCCCCCGGGGGCGGTTCGGCTCACGGGGATCGGAAAGAAGACGTCGCCGCCGGGGTGGCGCAATAGCCGCACCGGCCGTTGTTTGGGCTGGTCGCCGTCGAAAGGGACCCGGCGCAATGCGCTGAGCCGCCGGAGCAGGCCCGCGTCGCCGCCCCAAAAAATGGGCGTGACCTGGTTAGCGTGGCCGCGTGGCGCAACCGATCAGTAGCGAACCCCGGGCCGACCGCGCCCGCCGGGTGGCCGACGTGTTGCGCCAGCAGATCCACGCCGACGCCTACCCGGACGGGTTGCCGCCCGAGCAGCAGCTGGCCGCCGAATTCCTGGTGTCGCGCAACACCATCCGCGGGGCGCTTGCCGTGCTCAAGCACGAGGGGTTGATCGACCGCGGACCCAAGGTTGGCACGCACGTCGCCCAGCGCAAGTACTCACACGGGCTCGACACCCTGCTGGGGCTGAAGGAGACGTTCAAACACCTCGGCGAGGTGCGCAACGAGGTACGCGCGGCGATGCCCGTCACCGCGCCACCGTCGGTGGCCCGCCGGCTGCGGCTGCAAACCGGCGAGCACGCCGTGTTCGTCGAGCGACTGCGGTACCTCGGCGACCTACCGCTCAGCCTCGACCTGACCTACCTGGCCCCGGACATCGGAGAACAGGTGCTGCGCCATCCGCTCGAGACCAACGATGTTTTCGCGCTCATCGAAGAGGTCAGCGGTCAGCGCCTGGGCTCGGCGTCGCTGGCGCTCGAGGCCATTCCCGCCGACGCCCATTCGGCGGCCACCCTGCAGGTGCCCGACGGCGCGGCGCTGCTCATGCTGGAGCGGCTCACCAGCCTGGCCGACGGGACACCCGTGGATTTGGAGTACATCCGGATGCGTGGTGACCGAATCACCATGCGCGGCAGCATGATGAGGAGCGATACATGACGCTGGTCAACAACACCCGGGCCGACGTGCCGGTGACGATCGACGAGTCGTTGTGCATCGAGGGCTGCACCTTGTGCGTGGAGGTGTGCCCGCTCGACGCGCTGGCCATCGACCCCCAGACCGGCAAGGCGTACATGCACGTCGACGAGTGCTGGTATTGCGGCCCGTGTGCGGCGCGCTGTCCGACCGGCGCCGTCACCGTCAACATGCCCTATCTCCTGCGCTGAAGAGACGTCCCATGAAAATGCACGCCCTCCGGCTGCTGTCGGTGGCGGTCGCGGTCGCCGCGTTCGCCTCCGGGTGCTCGCTGGAATCGTTCTCGCAGTCCTCCGGTGTGGTCAACGTGGTGGTGGGATACCAGTCGAAGACCATCAACACCGTCACCGCCGGCACACTGCTGCGCGCGCAGGGCTACCTCGAACACCGGCTGGCCGACATCACCGCCCGCACCGGCACCAAATACGCGGTGCGCTGGCAGGATTACGACACCGGCGCCCCGATCACCGCCCAGATGCTGGCCGAGAAGATCGACATCGGCTCGATGGGCGATTACCCGATGCTGATCAACGGCTCCAAGACGCAGGCCAACCCGCTGGCGCGCACCGAGATGGTCTCGGTCACCGGCTACAACCCCAAGGGCGCGCTGAACATGGTTGTGGTGGCGCCGGATTCGCCGGCGAGCGGGCTGGCCGACCTGGCCGGCGGCAAGGTCTCGGCCAGCGTGGGGTCCGCGGGGCACGGCACCTTGGTGCGCGCGCTGGGCAAGGCGGGCGTCACCGGCGTGGAGGTGCTCAACCAGCAGCCGCAGGTCGGTGCCTCCGCGCTGGAATCCGGTCAGGTGAACGGGCTTTCGCAGTTCGTAGCGTGGCCCGGGCTGCTGGTCTACCAGGGCAAGGCGCGGCTGCTCTACGACGGGGCCGAGCTGAACCTGCCCACCCTGCACGGTGTGGTCGTGCGGCGCTCGTACGCGTCGGCGCACCCCGAGGTGCTGGCGGCGTTTCTGCAGGCGCAACTGGATGCCACCGATTTCCTCAACGGCAAGCCGCTGGAAGCGGCGCGGATCGTCGCGCAGGCCAGCGGGTTGCCGCAGGAGGTGGTGTATCTCTACAACGGCCCCGGCGGGACGTCGTTCGACCCCACTCTCAAGCCGTCGCTGATCGACGCCCTGAAAAGCGATGTGCCGTACCTGAAGTCGATCGGTGACTTCGCCGACCTCGACGTCGGGAAGTTCGCCGTGGACGAGCCGTTGCGTGCGGTGTTCGCCGCCCGCGGGCTGGACTACCCGGCGGCCCGGTCGCGAGCCGCGAATCCGTCGGTCCTGGCGGGCGACCCGGCGCTGGCCGGCGAGGTGTGGTTGGACGGGGCGGATGTGACGCAGACCGTCGCCGACCCCACCAGCCTGCTGCGCACCGTCGCCGACGCGACCGCCCGCGGGGGCAGGGTTCGCGCGGCCTACGTTCCCGACGCCGAACTGGGCACCAGGTGGTTCGCCGACAAGGCGGTCTGGGTCAAGGACGGCCCGAAGTATCTGCCGTTCGGCACCCGGGCCGGGGCGCAGCGCTATCTGGCGGCACACCCGGGCGGGGTCGCGATGAATTACCAACAGGCACTGGGAGGTTCGGTATGACCGCCGATGTGGTGGCAGACCAGGTTCTTGGCGTGGTCTCGAGGCCCACGCTCACCCGGCCGCGGCGGGTGACTGCGCCGTGGCTGTCGCGGCTGCTGCGGTTGGCGTCGGTCGCGGCCGCAATCGGGTTGTGGCAGTTGCTCACCGCCGGCAAGGTGCGGCTGTTGCTGCGATTCGACACGCTGCCCACCGTCACGCAGATCGTGCACGCGCTGCAGCGCCGCCTCGCGGCCGGCGAGTACTGGCTCGACCTCGCGCAGTCGCTGATCCGCATCCTCACCGGCTTCGGCCTGGCCGCCGTCATCGGTGTCGCGACCGGTGTGCTGCTGGGCCGCTCGCGACTGTTCGCCGACCTGTTCGGCCCGCTGGCCGAGCTGGCCCGGCCCATCCCGGCGATCGCGATGGTGCCGGTGGCGATCCTGCTGTTCCCGACCGACGAGGCCGGCATCGTGTTCATCACCTTCCTCGCGGCCTACTTCCCGATCATGGTGAGCACCCGGCACGCGGTGCGGGCGCTGCCCACTTTGTGGGAGGACTCGGTGCGCACGCTGGGCGGCGGCCGGCGGGAGGTGCTGACCCAGGTGGTGCTGCCGGGCATCCTGCCCGGCGTGTTCGGGGGGCTGTCGGTCGGCATGGGCGTGGCCTGGATCTGTGTCATCTCCGCTGAGATGATCTCGGGCCGGCTCGGCGTCGGCTACCGCACCTGGCAGGACTACACCGTGCTGGCCTACCCCCAGGTGTTCGTCGGCATCATCACCATCGGTGTCCTCGGGTTCGCCACCTCGGCGGCCGTCGAACTGGTGGGCCGGCGGGTGACTCGCTGGCTGCCCCGCGCACAGGAAGGTTTGCGATGACCACCGCGACGAAAATCGGGATGAGCCTCGAGCTGGACGCAGTCCGCTTGTCCTACACCGGAACACCGGTGATCGACGGGCTGAGCCTCACGGTGCGCCCGGGCGAGATCCTGGTGCTGACCGGGCCCTCGGGCTGCGGCAAGTCGACGCTGCTGCGCGCCCTGGCCGGGCTGCTGCGGCCCGATGAGGGCCGCGTGCTGGCCGACGGCGCGGAGGTCACCACCACCTCGGGTGATCGCGGCATGGTGTTCCAGGACAACGCGCTGCTGCCGTGGCGCACGGTGCGGTCCAACATCGAGCTGGCGCTGCGGCTGCGCGGGGAACCCCGCGCCACCCGCCGCGCCCAGGCCGAGCGCTGGATCGACGAGCTCGGGCTCTCAGGTTTCGGCCACTACCTGCCGAAGAGCCTGTCCGGCGGGATGCGCCAGCGCGTCCAGCTGGCCCGCGGCCTGGCGGGGGCGCCCCGCGCGGTGATGATGGACGAGCCGTTCGGCGCGCTGGACACCCAGACCCGGGCCGCCATGCAGCGGCTGCTGATCGACACCTGGCGCACCCATCCGACGACCATCGTCTTCGTCACCCACGACGTCGACGAGGCGCTGGCGCTGGGCGACCGGATCGTCGTGCTGGGCCGTGCCGGCGAGCCTGTCCGCGCGTCGGTCGACGTGCCCGATCCGCGCGCCGAATTGCCCCGGGACGGGTTGCGCGCTGAAATCATTGCCGCCCTTGGCCATTTGGTGGCGGCATGATGGAGATCCCCGACGCCAACGCCCCCGTTCGCCTCGACTGCGACGTGCTGGTCATCGGCGGCGGCACCGCCGGCACCATGGCGGCGCTGTCGGCCGCCGAGCACGGCGCCCAGGTGCTGCTGCTGGAGAAGGCCCACGTGCGCCACTCCGGCGCGCTGGCGATGGGCATGGACGGCGTGAACAACGCCGTCATCCCGGGCAAGGCCGAACCCGAGGACTACGTCGCCGAGATCACCCGCGCCAACGACGGAATCGTCAACCAGCGCACCATCTATCAGACCGCCAGCCGCGGATTCGCGATGGTGCAGCGGCTGGAGCGCTATGGGGTGAAGTTCGAGAAGGACGAACACGGCGAGTACGCGGTGCGCCGGGTGCACCGCTCGGGCTCCTATGTGCTGCCCATGCCGGAAGGCAAGGACGTCAAGAAGGCGCTGTACCGGGTGCTGCGGCAGCGGTCCATGCGGGAGAAGATCCGCATCGAGAACCGGCTGATGCCGGTGCGGGTGCTGGTGCAGGACGGCCGCGCGGTGGGGGCCGCCGCGTTGCACACCCGCACCGGCGAATTCGTGGCCGTCGGCGCCAAGGCGGTGATCCTGGCCACCGGCGCCTGTGGGCGGCTTGGCCTGCCCGCGTCCGGTTACCTCTACGGCACCTACGAGAACCCGACGAACGCCGGTGACGGGTACGCGATGGCCTATCACGCCGGCGCGGAACTGTCGGGAATCGAGTGTTTCCAGGTCAATCCGTTGATCAAGGACTACAACGGACCCGCGTGTGCCTATGTCGCCAACCCGTTCGGCGGCTACCAGGTCAACGCGCACGGGGAGCGGTTCGTGGACTCCGACTACTGGTCGGGTCAGATGATGTCCGAGGTGAAGAGCGAGATCGACTCCGCCCGCGGACCGATCTACCTCAAGGTGTCCCACCTGCCCGACGAGACCCTGTCCGCGCTGGAGAACATCCTGCACACCACCGAACGGCCGACCCGCGGCACGTTCCACGCCAACCGCGGCCACGACTATCGCACCCACGACATCGAGATGCACATCTCCGAAATCGGTTTGTGCAGCGGGCATTCCGCGTCCGGCGTGTGGGTCGACGAGCACGCCCGCACCACGGTGCCCGGGCTGTACGCCGCCGGGGACATGGCCTGCGTCCCGCACAACTACATGATCGGGGCGTTCGTCTTCGGCGACCTCGCCGGCACGGACGCGGCCGCTTCCTGCGCGGATACCGCTGCGCCGCAACGACTCCCGGAGGACCAGCTGCACGCCGCGCACGAGCTGATCTACCGCCCACTGCGGCATCCGGACGGGCCACCCCAGCCGCAGGTCGAATACAAGCTGCGCCGGTTCGTCAACGACTATGTGGCGCCGCCCAAGACGGCGGCCAAGCTGTCCATCGCCGTGCGCACCTTCGACCGCATGCAAGGCGAGATCGCCGAGATGGGCGCGCGGAACCCGCACGAGCTGATGCGCGCCGTCGAGGTGTCCTTCATCCGGGACTGCGCCGAGATGGCCGCCCGATCCTCGCTCACCCGCACCGAATCGCGGTGGGGCCTCTACCACGACCGCGCCGACCTGCCCGGCCGCGACGACAGCGCATGGGGCTATCACCTCAACCTGCGCAAGAACGCCGACGGCGCGATGGTGTTCCTCAAGCGTCCGGTCGCCCCCTACTTCGTGCCGGTGCCGGAGCTGGACGGCCTGCCGCCCGTGGACCAGACCGTGCAGGCGGTGGAGCAGCCGCCACTGGTCGGCGGTCAGGCCCCCGCCACCACACGGTCCCGAATCGGCGCGCCCGTAACCACAGTCGAGCCGCCGTCGCCGCGCATCGCCGAGGTGCTTGCCCTCGAGGAGCCGACGATCGCCGGGCTGCGACCGTACCTGGCCGACCCCGACCCCGGGGTCCGCCGCACCGCGGTGGCCACGCTCACCGAGCACATTCCCGATGGCTACGCGACCGCCCTGGTCGCCGCGCTGGATGACGCCGACGCCACGGTGCGCCGCACCGCCGCCGACGGGATCCGCGAGCTGGTCGAGGTGTTGCCGGCCCCGGCCGAGGTCGGGTCACGCCTGGACTCCGGCGACAGGGCGGTGCGTGCCGCCGCCCTCTACGTGCTGGCCGCGCGGCGCGTCGGCGACGCCGGGGACTACCGCCGCGCGCTGGAAGATCCCGACCACCGGGTGCGCATCGAGGCCGTGCGGGCGCTGGTGTCGGTCGACGACGTGGCCGGTGTGGTCACCGCGACGGGTGACGACAACCGGGAGGTCCGGATCGCCGCGGCCGCCGGCCTGGGCACGCTGCGCGGCGGCGGCGAGGCCGTCAGCGCGCTGCTCGGCGACCCCGACCCGCTGGTGCGCGCGGCCGCGCTGGCCGCGCTGGGCGAAATAGGCTGCAGCGCGGGCGATATCGCCGCCGTCGCAGCGGCGTTGCGGGCGCCGGCGTGGCAGGTGCGGGAGGGCGCGGCGCGGGCGCTGTCGGGCGCGCCGGCCGACGTCGCGGTGCCGGCGCTGGCCGAGGCGTTGAACGACGCGCACCTCGACGTGCGCAAGGCCGCCGTGCTCAGCCTGATCCGCTGGTCCGCTCAACCCGCCGCCCGCGACGCGCTCGGCATCGCGCTCAAGGACGGCGACGCCGACGTGCGGGCCTACGCGCGCCGCGCGCTGGATCAAGCCGGGTAGCCGGCGATCGGGTGTGCGCTTACGGCGTCCGGTGTGCGTGCACGGCGGCGACACGCCGACGATGACCGCCCTGGCCGCACACTCAAAAGCTCAGCGCAGGATCCTGGCGTAGAGCAGGCTGTCCTGCGGCTCGGGGCCCAGGTTGGGGTAGACGGCGTGGCGGGCGAGTCGTCCTTCCAGGACGAAACCGGCGCGCTCCAGCAGCCGGGCCGACCGTTCGTTGTCGACGTTGCACGTGGCCCACACCCGATACACCGCCCGGTCGCTGTCGAGTGCGGTCAGCAGCATGTCGAGCACCTCGGCCATCAAACCCTTGCCCCACCACCGCCGGCCCAGGCAGTAACCGATCTCGACCGAGTGCGGCACCGGACGCCGGCAGCTGGTCAACCCGACGATCTCGCCGCTGTGCCGCAACTCGATCACCCAGGTCCGGTCGTCGGGGGTGGCGTTGAGTTTCTCGGTGATCACCCGCCGCGTCGCCGCCACGTCGGGATGCGGCGCCCACATCAGATACTTGGTCACCTCGGGGTCGCGGGCCACGCGCTGAAACAGTGCGCCGGCGTCGTCGAGCACGGGCCGGCGCAGCACCAGCCGGGGACCGGTGATGCGGTCGGGTGGGTAATCGGCCACGGTGCTAGAGGCCGAGCGCCTGATAAGTGCGCCGAACGAATTTCGGTTGCACCGATTGGAGTTTCGCCAGCGAGGTGTTTCCGGCGACGGCCGCGGCCACGTCGGCGGACATGTCGGGCAGGTTCTGCACCAGATACAGCAGAACCAGGTCGGCGGTCGGGTCGGCCTGCCACCAGGTCCCGTAGGCGCCCGGCCAGCTGAAGGTTCCGAGCCCGCCCGGACCGAACAGCGGCGCGCTCCTTGCCGGGTCGGTCACCACCGACAGGTTCAGCCCGAAGCCGCGGCCCACCCAGTACGGCGCCCCCAGGAAGTTGTGGCGCTTCTGCTCGTCGGTCAGCCGGTCGGTCCGCATCAGGCGGGCCGACTCGGCCGACAGCACCCGCACACCGTCGATCGTTCCCTCGCCGAGCAGCATCCGCACGAACCGCAGGTAGTCGTCGGCGGTGGACCACAGGCCCCCGCCCGCGTTGGCGAAGGAGGGCGGCTTGATGTGCGGCGGCCCCATCACGTCGTGGTGCAGTCGGCCCTGCTCGTCGAGCCGGTACATGGTCGCGGCGCGGCGGCGCGCCTCGGGGGAGACGAAGAACCCGGTGTCCGGCATGCCCACCGGGCCCAGCACCCGCTCGTCGAGAACCTGGTGGAACGGCTTGCCCTCGATGCGCGCCGCGATGACGCCCAGCAGGTCGATGGAATGGCTGTAGGTGAGCCGCTCACCGGGCTGATGCACCAGCGGCAGCTTGGCCAGTTCGGCCAGCCAGGTGTCGGGACCCTGACTGAACGGCAGCCGCATGTAGGCCTTGGCGATCGGCCCGGACACCGAGAAGCTGTAGGCCAGGCCGCTGGTGTGGGTGAGCAGGTCCTCGATCAGGATGGCGCGCTGCACCGGATGCGTCCGGTCCAGCGGGCCGTGCGGCTCGTCGAGCACCCGCACGTCGGCCAGCTCCGGGGCCCAGCGCACGACGGGGTCTTTCAGCGTCAGCTTGCCCTCGTCGACCAGGCTCATCACCGCGGCGACGGTCACCGGCTTGGTCATCGACGCGATCCGGAACAGCGTGTCCCGCTGCATCGGCAGGCCCGCGTCCACGTCCCGATAACCGATTTCGTTGACCTGCAGCACTTCTCCGCGCCGCCAGACCATCGTCACCGCGCCGGCAAGCATGCCGGCATCGCACACTTCGCGGATGGAGCCCGCGTTGACGTCGAGATTCACCCGAATCACGTTAGCGGCGTGCCCGGGGAGCGCGAACGTCACACTAGGACTCGCGCCCCTCCAGCGCCTCGTCCACCGTGGGATACAGCTCGATGAACTCGTCGAGGCCCACGATGCGCAGCGGCCGGCTGGTGGCCGAGCCGTCGGCCGCCACCCGCAGCGAGGTCGGGCTGTCCTGGGTCAGGCGCTGCACCTCGACCAGCACGGTGATGCCGGCCGAGGACAGGAAATCGACCTCGGTGAGGTCGATGACGAGCACCGCAGGCGTGCCGGACAGGGCGATGTCGATATGCGTGGCGAGCGAGGGCGCGGTGATGATGTCGACGACGCCGCTGACCTCCAGGATCACCGCCTCACCGGCATCGCGGCGGTTGACCCAAAACTCCTCGCTCATGACGATCCGAACCGTATCGCCTTCTCACCACGGCCGGTTAACCGGGCCGTTACCCGCTCGTTCCGTCGGCGACAAAGGCCAAAATTTCATGACGGTTTCGGTTGAGCAAAGGTACGGCAGCTACCCGCGATGCCAGGACCGACGTCGCGTGTCCGGCTTTAGTGTTGGTTGCTATGGCCGCACTGAGCAATTGCGTGAAGCGCTGGCGCACAGCGCTTCACATCATGGTGTCGGCATCCGTCGTTGCCCTGGGGCTCGCCGTCGCGCCCGTGGCTCACGCGGCCGCGGCCGCGGCGACGTTGTCGGTGGAACATGCGTGGCAGACCGGTTTCATCGCCAACTTCACCGTCACCAATCTGAGCACGGTGCCGCTAACCGATTGGCGGATTGACTTTGACATGCCGGCCGGACAATCCGTCCTGCACACGTGGAACAGCACCGTCACCCAATCGGGCACCCACTACGTGCTCACCCCCGCGAATTGGAATCGCAGCATTGCGCCCGGTGGTTCGGCCACGGGTGGCATGAGAGGCGTGGTGACCGGTTCCTTCACGCCGCCGTCGAATTGCGTGCTCAACGGGCAATATCGCTGCACCTAGCGGCGCTGGGAGCGGACGTACCAGAACGCCATCTCGACCTGTGCGCCGTCCACCTCGCGGCGCATCGTGGCGGGCTCCAGCGACTCGATGTCCCACCCCGCGCCGCCGAGGACGTCGCGCAGCGTCTGCTCGGACACCGCCGGCCGGGGCCACCGTTCGTCGGGGGCGTTCGCGTCGGAGAAGCAGCTGATCAACAGCGTGGCGCCCGGCCTGGTGGCGCGGTGCGCCGCGGCGGCGTAGCTGCGCTTGCCGTCGTCGTCGAGGCAGTGGAACATGCCGCTGTCGATGACGGTGTCGAACGCGTCGGTGTAGCCCGCCAGCTGGGTGGAGTCGGCCACCGCGAACGTGATGTCGACGCCGGCATCGGCGGCCCGGCGCTCGGCGGTGACCAGGGCGGTGGGCGAGATGTCCAGCCCGGTCACCCGGAACCCGTTCAGCGCCAGGTAGATGGCGTTGTCACCGAGCCCGCAGCCGATGTCCAGGACGTCACCGTGGACCCAGCCCCCGCCAAGCCAGGCGATGACGTTGTCCTTGGGCGCCTTGGTGTCCCACGGCGGTGTCGTCATCGGCGGGATGCCCTCGCCGGGGCTCTCGCCGCGATAGAGCGCGTCGAAGTCCATTTGCTGCAGTCTGGAGAAGCCTGAGCCGGTCACTTTCGCCAGGGTAGCGCGGCCGCGTCCGCTCAAGCCGGGACACGTGGGGCGCAAGTGGCGCAGCGGGTGATCGAGCACGTCACGGCCCGTGCCGCGCGCCGCGTCCTTTCGAAGAAGTGCTACGCTGCCGGGCAGTCGACATCCTTTAACGATCCGTCCGGCGAGGCGGAGAAGGAGGTCAGGGTTTCGCATGGGTGCAGCGGGTGACACCGGCACCGGCCGCGAGTTGATGTCGGCGGCCGACGTGAGTCGCACCATTTCCCGTATCGCGCATCAGATCATCGAGAAGACCGCGTTAGATGACGCGAGCCGGTCCGCGCCCAGGGTGGTGCTGCTGGGAATCCCGACCCGCGGCGTGATCCTCGCCAGGCGGCTGGCCACCAACATCGCCGAATACAGCGGGGTCGACGTCGGTTGCGGCGCCCTCGACATCACCCTGTATCGCGACGACCTGATGCAGAAACCGCCGCGACCGCTTGAGGTCACCTCGATCCCGGCGGGCGGCATCGACGACGCGCTGGTCATCCTCATCGACGACGTGCTCTACTCCGGTCGCTCGGTCCGCTCGGCGCTGGACGCCCTGCGCGACGTCGGCCGCCCGAGGGTGGTGCAGCTGGCGGTGCTGGTCGACCGCGGCCACCGCGAGCTGCCGCTGCGCGCCGACTACGTCGGCAAGAACGTCCCCACCTCCCGCAGCGAGAGCGTGCACGTGCTGCTCAGCGAGCAGGACGGGCGCGACGGGGTGGTGATCTCGCGATGACGCGCCACATGCTGGCCGCCGGCGACCTGACCCGCGACGAGGCCATCGCCATCCTCGACGACGCGGACCGGTTCGCCGAGGCGCTGGTGGGCCGCGAGGTGAAGAAGCTGCCGACCCTGCGCGGCCGCACCGTGATCACGATGTTCTACGAGAACTCCACCCGCACCCGGGTGTCGTTCGAGGTGGCCGGCAAGTGGATGAGCGCCGACGTCATCAACGTCAGCGCCGCCGGGTCGTCGGTGGGCAAGGGCGAGTCGCTGCGCGACACCGCGCTGACGCTGCGGGCGGCCGGCGCCGACGCGCTGATCATCCGCCATCCGGCCTCGGGTGCCGCCCACCTGCTGGCCGACTGGACGAGCGCCGGCAACGACTCCGGCCCCTCGGTGATCAACGCCGGCGACGGCACGCACGAACACCCGACGCAGGCGCTGCTGGACGCGCTCACCATCCGCCAGCGCCTCGGCGGCATCGAGGGCCGGCGCGTCGTGATCGTCGGCGACATCCTGCACAGCCGGGTCGCCCGCTCCAACGTCATGCTGCTGAACACCCTGGGCGCGGAGGTGGTGCTGGTCGCGCCGCCGACGCTGCTGCCGGCCGGGGTCGACTCCTGGCCGGTCACCGTCTCGGGCGACTTCGACGCCGAGCTACCCGCCGCCGACGCGGTGCTGATGCTGCGGGTGCAGGCCGAACGGATGAACGGCGGCTTCTTCCCGTCGGTGCGCGAATACTCCTCCCGCTACGGGCTTTCCGATCGCCGCCAGGCCATGCTGCCCGGCCACGCCGTGGTGCTGCACCCGGGTCCGATGCTGCGCGGCATGGAGATCGCGTCGTCGGTGGCGGATTCGTCGCAATCGGCCGTGCTGCAACAGGTTTCCAACGGCGTGCACGTGCGGATGGCCGTGCTGTTCCACGTGCTGGTGGGTGCGGAATCCGCCGGAAAAGAGGGGGCGGCGTGAGCGTGCTGATCCGCGGGGTCCGGTTGTACGGCGAGGGTGACCGGGTCGACGTGCTGGTCGATGACGGCCAGATCGCCGACATCGGCCCGGGCCTTGCCATCCCGGATACGGCCGACGTCATCGATGCGACGGGCCAGGTGCTGCTGCCCGGCTTCGTCGACCTGCACACCCACCTGCGCGAGCCGGGCCGAGAATACGCCGAGGACATCGAAACGGGCTCGGCCGCAGCGGCTCTCGGCGGATATACCGCCGTGTTCGCGATGGCCAACACCAATCCCGTCGCCGACAGCCCGGTGGTCACCGACCACGTCTGGCACCGCGGCCAGCAGGTCGGCCTGGTCGACGTGCACCCCGTCGGCGCCGTCACCGTCGGATTGGCCGGCACCGAGCTGACCGAGATGGGCATGATGGCGGCCGGGGCCGCGCAGGTCCGGATGTTCTCCGACGACGGTGTCTGCGTACACGACCCGCTGGTGATGCGCCGCGCGCTCGAATACGCCACGGGCCTGGGCGTGCTGATCGCCCAGCACGCCGAGGAGCCCCGGCTGACCGTCGGCGCCGTCGCCCACGAGGGACCCACCGCCGCCCGGCTGGGCCTCTCGGGCTGGCCCCGGGCCGCCGAGGAGTCCATCGTCGCCCGGGACGCGTTGCTGGCGCGCGACGCCGGTGCCCGCGTCCACATCTGCCACGCCTCCACCGCCGGTACCGTCGAGCTGCTGAAATGGGCCAAGGGGCAAGGCATCTCGATCACCGCCGAGGTCACCCCGCACCACCTGCTGCTCGACGACAGCAGGCTGGCCAGCTACGACGGGCGCAATCGCGTCAACCCGCCGCTGCGCGAGGCCTCCGACGCTGTGGCGTTGCGTCAGGCCCTGGCCGACGGCGTCATCGACTGTGTGGCCACCGACCATGCGCCGCACGCCGAGCACGAGAAGTGCGTGGAGTTCGCGGCGGCGCGTCCCGGCATGCTGGGCCTGCAGACCGCGCTGTCGGTCGTGGTGCACACCATGGTGGCGCCCGGGCTGTTGACGTGGCGGGACGTCGCCCGGGTGATGAGCGAGAACCCGGCGCGCATCGTCGGACTGCCCGATCACGGCCGCCCGCTGGAGGTGGGGGAGCCGGCCAACCTGACGGTGGTGGACCCCGACGCCACCTGGACCGTCGCCGGGTCCGACCTGGCCAGCCGGTCGGCCAACACGCCCTTCGAGTCGATGGCCCTGCCCGCCACCGTCACGGCGACCTTGCTGCGCGGGAAGGTCACGGCTCGAGACGGGAAGTGCCCGGCATGAATTCGGGCACGCTGGTGGGGTCGCTGATCTTCGCGGCCGTGCTGGTGGTGGTGATCGCGGTGGTGATCCAGCTGATGATGCGCAGCTGGCGGCGCCGCTCGCAGCGGCAGGCCGAACTGATCGGCCGGCTGCCCGACGTGCCCGACCAGGTGGGTGCGGCGACGATCACCACCCAAGGCCACTATTGCGGGTCGATGATGGCCCCGGGCTGGAACGAGCGGATCGCCGTCGGCGATCTGGGGTACCGGAGCAAGGCGGTGCTGACCCGCTATTCGAGCGGTATCATGGTGGAACGCCTACGCGCCCAACCGCTTTGGATTCCACGCGACTCGATCACCCATATCCGCATGGAGCGCGGGATGGGCGGCCGGGCCGTAGCCCGGATCGGGATTCTGGCGATTCGGTGGCGGCTGCCGTCGGGAGTCGAGATCGACACCGGCTTTCGGGCCAACCACCGCGACGAATACACCGACTGGCTCAAAGAGGAAGTAGCGTGACGACAAAAGCAGTTCTGGTACTCGAGGACGGGCGCGTCTTCACCGGCACGCCGTTCGGCCAGGTCGGCCAAACCCTCGGCGAGGCCGTGTTTTCCACCGGCATGTCCGGCTACCAGGAGACGCTGACCGATCCCAGTTATCACCGGCAGATCGTGGTGGCCACCGCGCCACAGATCGGCAACACCGGCTGGAACACCGAGGACGCCGAAAGTCGCGGCGACAAGATCTGGGTCGCCGGCTACGCGGTGCGCGACCCGTCCCCGCGGGCGTCGAACTGGCGCGCCACGGGAACCCTGGAGGACGAGCTGGTGCGCCAGCACATCGTCGGGATCGCCGGCATCGACACCCGGGCGGTGGTGCGCCACCTGCGCACCCGCGGCTCCATGAAGGCGGGGGTGTTCTCCGGCGAGGCGCTGGCCGACCCTTTGAACATCGACGAGTTGGTGGAGCGGGTGCGGGGGCAGCAGTCGATGCTGGGTGCCGACCTCGCCGGCGAGGTCAGCACCGCGGAGCCCTACATCGTGGAACCCGACGGGGCGCAACGGTTTACGGTGGTGGCGCTGGACCTGGGCATCAAGACCAACACCCCGCGCAACTTCGCCCGCCGGGGAGTCCGCAGCCACGTGCTGCCGTCGTCGACGAGCTTCGAACAGATCGCCGACATCGCACCCGACGGCGTGTTCTTGTCCAACGGCCCCGGTGACCCCGCCACCGCCGACCACGTCGTCGCGCTCACCCGCGAGGTGCTGGGCGCCGGAATCCCGTTGTTCGGCATCTGCTTCGGCAACCAGATCCTGGGCCGGGCACTGGGCCTGTCCACCTACAAGATGGTCTTCGGCCACCGCGGGATCAATATCCCCGTCATGGACCACGCCACCGGTCGGGTGGCGGTGACCGCGCAGAACCACGGCTTCGCGCTGGAAGGCGAGGCGGGTCAATCCTTCGACACGCCGTTCGGGCCCGCCGTCGTCAGCCACACATGCGCCAACGACGGGGTGGTCGAGGGCGTCAAACTCGCCGACGGGCGGGCGTTCTCGGTGCAGTACCACCCGGAGGCCGCCGCCGGCCCACACGACGCGGAATACCTGTTCGATCAATTCATCGAGCTGATGGCCGGTGAGAGATGACCGCGAGCGACCGTGTTTGTACGGCGACACGCCGTAAACGGTGTACAAACGCGGTCGCTCGCGCCAAGAAAGAAGGAGGGCGCTAGTGCCGCGGCGCAGCGATCTCAACCACGTGCTGGTGATCGGCTCGGGGCCGATCGTCATCGGCCAGGCGGCCGAATTCGACTACTCGGGCACCCAGGCCTGCCGGGTGCTGCGAGCGGAGGGGCTGCAGGTCAGCCTGATCAACTCCAACCCGGCGACCATCATGACCGACCCCGAGTACGCCGACCACACCTACGTCGAGCCCATCACCCCGGCCTTCGTGGAGCGGGTGATCGCGCAACAGGCCGAGCGCGGCAACAAGATTGACGCGCTGCTGGCCACGCTGGGCGGGCAGACCGCGCTCAACACCGCGGTCGCGCTGTACCAGAACGGCGCGCTCGAGCGCCACGGGGTCGAGCTCATAGGGGCCGACATCGACGCCATCCAGCGCGGCGAGGACCGGCAGATGTTCAAGGACATCGTCGCCAAGGTCGGCGGTGAATCCGCCCGCAGCCGAGTGTGTTTCACCATGGAAGAGGTCCGCGAGACGGTCGAGGAACTCGGTCTTCCGGTGGTGGTGCGGCCCAGCTTCACCATGGGCGGGCTGGGCTCGGGCATGGCGCGATCCGTCGAGGAGGTCGACCGGATGGCCGGCGCCGGCCTGGCCGAAAGCCCCAGCGCCAACGTGCTGATCGAGGAATCCATCTACGGCTGGAAGGAATTCGAGCTCGAGCTGATGCGCGACGGCAACGACAACGTCGTCGTGGTCTGCTCGATCGAGAACTTCGACCCGATGGGCGTGCACACCGGCGACTCGGTCACCGTCGCGCCGGCCATGACGCTGACCGACCGGGAATACCAGCGGATGCGGGACCTGGGCATCGCGATCCTGCGCGAGGTCGGGGTCGACACCGGCGGCTGCAACATCCAGTTCGCCGTCAACCCGAGCGACGGCCGGCTGATCGTCATCGAGATGAACCCGCGGGTGTCGCGGTCCAGCGCGCTGGCCTCCAAGGCCACCGGCTTCCCGATCGCCAAGATCGCCGCCAAGCTGGCCATCGGGTACACCCTCGACGAGATCGTCAACGACATCACCAAGGAAACGCCGGCCTGCTTCGAACCCACCCTCGACTACGTCGTCGTCAAGGCGCCGCGGTTCGCGTTCGAGAAGTTCCCCGGGGCCGACCCCACCCTGACCACCACGATGAAGTCCGTCGGCGAGGCGATGTCGTTGGGCCGCAACTTCATCGAGGCGCTCGGCAAGGTGATGCGGTCTCTGGAGACCACCCGCGCCGGGTTCTGGACCAAGCCGGACGGCCCGGACCGCAACGTCGGCGAGGTGCTCGACCGGCTACGGACCCCGACCGAGGGCCGGCTCTACGACATCGAGCTGGCGCTGCGGCTGGGCGCCTCGATCGAGCAGGTCGCCGAGGCCAGCGGCGTCGACCCGTGGTTCGTCGCCCAGATCGGCGAGCTGGGCACGCTGCGCGCGGAGCTGGTCGACGCCCCGGTGCTGGACACCGACCTGCTGCGGCGGGCCAAGCACAGCGGGCTGTCGGACCGCCAGATCGCCGCCCTGCGGCCCGAATTGGCGGGGGAGAACGGGGTGCGCTCGCTGCGCGAGCGGCTGGGCATCCACCCGGTGTACAAGACGGTGGACACCTGCGCAGCGGAGTTCGATGCCAAGACGCCCTATCACTACAGCAGCTACGAGCTCGACCCGGCGGCCGAGACGGAGGTGGCCCCGCAGGCCGAGCGGCCCAAGGTGCTGATCCTGGGATCCGGGCCCAACCGCATCGGCCAGGGCATCGAATTCGACTACAGCTGCGTGCACGCGGCAACCACGTTGAGCCAGGCCGGTTTCGAGACCGTCATGGTCAACTGCAACCCGGAGACGGTGTCCACCGACTACGACACCGCTGACCGGCTGTACTTCGAGCCGCTGACCTTCGAGGACGTCCTGGAGGTGTTCCACGCCGAACAGCAGTCGGGGGGTGACGGGCCCGGGGTGGTCGGCGTCATCGTGCAGCTGGGCGGCCAGACCCCGCTCGGGCTGGCGCAGCGCCTGGCCGACGCCGGAGTCCCGATCGTGGGCACGCCGCCGGAGGCGATCGACCTGGCCGAGGACCGCGGCGCCTTCGGTGACGTGCTGACCGGCGCCGGATTGCCGGCGCCGAAATACGGCATGGCAACCACTTTCGCGCAGGCCCGCCGGATCGCCGAGGACATCGGCTACCCGGTGCTGGTGCGGCCGTCGTACGTCCTGGGCGGCCGAGGGATGGAGATCGTCTACGACGAGGAGACACTGGAGGGCTACATCACCCGCGCCACCGAGCTCTCGCCCGAACACCCGGTGCTCGTGGACCGCTTCCTCGAGGACGCGGTGGAGATCGACGTCGACGCCCTGTGCGACGGCACCGAGGTCTACATCGGCGGCATCATGGAGCACATCGAGGAGGCCGGCATCCACTCCGGCGACTCGGCGTGCGCGCTACCGCCCGTCACGCTGGGCCGCAGCGACATCGAGAAGGTGCGCCGCGCGACCGAGGCCATCGCGCACGGCATCGGGGTGATCGGCCTGCTCAACGTGCAGTACGCGCTGAAGGACGACGTGCTCTACGTCCTGGAGGCCAACCCGAGGGCCAGCCGCACCGTTCCCTTCGTCTCCAAGGCCACCGCGATCCCGCTCGCCAAGGCGTGCGCCCGGATCATGTTGGGCGCCACCATTCCCCAGCTCCGCGCCGAGGGCATGCTGGCGGCGTCCGGGGACGGCGCCCACGCGGCCCAGAACGCCCCGATCGCGGTCAAGGAGGCGGTGCTGCCGTTCCACCGCTTCCGGCGGGCCGACGGCGCCGCCATCGATTCCCTGCTCGGCCCGGAGATGAAATCGACCGGTGAGGTGATGGGCATCGACCGCGACTTCGGCACCGCCTTCGCCAAGAGCCAGACCGCCGCCTACGGTTCGCTGCCGGCCGAGGGCACCGTGTTCGTCTCCGTCGCCAACCGGGACAAGCGGTCGCTGGTGTTCCCCGTCAAGCGCCTGGCCGATCTGGGCTTCCGTGTGCTGGCCACCGAGGGCACCGCGGAGATGTTGCGCCGCAACGGGATTCCCTGCGACGAGGTCCGCAAGCACTTCGAGCCGCCGCAGCCGGGCCGCCCGGCCGTGTCCGCCGTCGACGCGATCAAGGCCGGCGAAGTCGACATGGTGATCAACACGCCGTACGGCAATTCCGGCCCGCGTATCGACGGCTACGAGATCCGTTCGGCCGCGGTGTCGGTCAACATCCCCTGCGTCACCACCGTGCAGGGCGCGTCCGCCGCCATCCAGGGCATCGAGGCCGGTATCCGCGGCGACATCGGCGTCCGGTCCCTGCAGGAGCTGCACAGCCTGATGGGGCAGGGCGCCGCGCCCGGCGAAGGCGCCCGGTGACGGGCTTCGGCCGGCGGCTGGCCGAGGCCAAAGCGCAGCGCGGCCCGCTGTGTGTGGGGATCGACCCGCACCCCGAGCTGCTACGCGCCTGGGATTTGCCGGCGGCCGCCGACGGGCTGGCCAAGTTCTGCGACATCTGTGTCGAGGCGTTCTCCGGTTTCGCCGTCGTCAAGCCGCAGGTGGCGTTCTTCGAGTCCTACGGCGCCGCCGGGTTCGCGGTGCTGGAACGCACGATCGCGGCGCTGCGTTCGGTCGGGGTGCTGGTGCTGGCCGACGCCAAGCGCGGCGACATCGGCACGACGATGGCGGCGTACGCCGCCGCCTGGGCGGGTGACTCGCCGCTGGCCGCCGACGCCGTGACCGCCTCGCCATACCTCGGGTTCGGCTCGCTGCGGCCGCTGCTCGAGGCCGCCGCCGCGCACGATCGGGGCGTGTTCGTGCTGGCCGCCACTTCCAACCCCGAGGGCGCGACCGTGCAGCGCGCCGCGTTCGACGGCCGCACGGTGGCCCAGCTGGTCGTCGACCAGGCGGCGGTGGTGAACAAGTCCGCCACGCCGTCCGGTCCCGGATATGTCGGCGTGGTGGTGGGCGCGACCGTCCTGCAGGCCCCCGATCTGAGCGCGCTGGGCGGGCCGGTGCTGGTGCCGGGCCTGGGTGTGCAGGGCGGACGGCCCGAGGCGCTCGCCGGGCTGGGCGGGGCGGATCCCGGCCAGCTGCTGCCCGCGGTGGCCCGCGAGGTGCTGCGTGCCGGGCCGGGGGTGGCCGAACTGCGGGCGGCCGGCGAGCGGATGCTGGACGCCGTCGCCTATCTGGGAGCGCCGTAGAGGCGGGTCAGTCCGATGCGGCCGCCGAGCTGGGCCGGGCGGTCTCCACGATCACCGTGGTGGCCTTGACGACCGCGACCGCCACACTGCCGGGCCGCAGCTGCAGCTCCTCGGCCGCCTCGGTGCTCATCAGCGACACGACGGTGAACGGGCCGCACTGCATCTCCACCTGGGTCATCACCTTGTCGCTGGTGACCTTTGTGACCAGCCCGACGAAGCGGTTGCGGGCCGAGCTGCCGATGCTCAGCGGGTCGGGCGGCGGGGTGGGGGCGTTGGTCCGGGAGAACCGGGCCAGGTCCTCGCTGGCGATGACCTTGCGGCCGGCCGCGTCCTGCCCGACCGTCAACGATCCCTGGTTGATCCATCGCCGGACAGTGTCGTCGCTGACCCCGAGCAGCTCAGCGGCCTGACGGATCCGCAGGTTCGACACCGCTAGATCCTAACTCCGCGAGTGTTAGCTGGCTGTCGTACCAGCAATCCACGCGTGATCGCGCCCGGCCGGTCGGCGCGGCGCGACACGCGCGACACGCGACGAAAAATGCGTGACCCCCCGCACGAGGCGTTTCGGCGCGCCTCCGGCGTCGTTTCCCGCCGCCCCCGCAGCGGCCCCGCGGCGGTCCGTCGCGCTAAAATCCCAGGTCAGAGCGGTGGCGTGGGGGTTCGAGGTGGCCACACCGCCGCCCCCGCACCGCGGGGCGCGCCCGGCGCCCACGATGCCCGACGGCCTGCTTTTTCGGGCCACACGCCGGGCTCATGCTGGGACTTTGTCCCCTTAACCAGGGGGTCGGGTTAGATTTCGTCAGGAGGCCTGAGTACGGTCGTCTCCGCTGGCTGAAGTACCCGGCAGAGACAAAAAGAGATCGATTGACAGTGATTGATCAGATACGGAGGAATCGTGGCCCTTCCCCAGTTGACCGACGAGCAGCGCGCGGCCGCGTTGGAGAAGGCGGCTGCCGCACGTCGAGCGCGAGCAGAGCTCAAGGACCGGCTGAAGCGCGGCGGCACCAACCTCACCCAGGTGCTCAAGGACGCCGAGACCGACGAAGTCCTGGGCAAGATGAAGGTTTCCGCGCTGCTTGAGGCGTTGCCCAAGGTGGGCAAGGTCAAAGCGCAGGAAATCATGACCGAGCTGGAGATCGCCCCTACCCGCCGCCTGCGCGGCCTCGGCGATCGGCAGCGCAAGGCCCTGCTGGAAAAGTTCGGCTCCTAACCCGGCCTCGGCCAACCCGCCCTGTGGGCGCGCCGGCCCAGGAGGGCCAGTGAGCGCCGGCGGGGGACCGGACGTCGAGCACGGGACGCGTCCCACACCACCGGGTAAGGGACGCGTGGTCGTGCTGTCCGGTCCCTCCGCGGTCGGCAAGTCGACGGTGGTCCGGTGCCTGCGCAAGCGGATTCCGGACCTGCATTTCTCCG
>NZ_LZKD01000227.1:0-86004 GCF_001668695.1 Mycobacterium sp. E2497 | reverse complement strand
CGGGCGGCGGTCGCCAGCTCTACACGCGGCTGCTGCACCGGCTCAGGGAGCGCGGCTACCGAACGGCTTTCGCGGGCATCACGCAACCGAACGAGGCCAGCAACGGCTTTCACCGGTCATTCGGCTTTCACGACGCCGGCTTATACCGGCGCACCGCATGGAAAGACGGGCGCTGGCACGACGTCGCGTGGATGCAACTGGAACTGGTCGGCTCGGCCGACTCCGACGAGCCGCCAAACCCGATCGTGTGATCGGTTAGCCGCCGCCACCGCCGACGAAGCCGCCGCCGCCGCCGACGAATCCGCCGCCACCGCCCGCGAAAGCCGTTCGGTAGCCGCGCTCCCTGAGCCGGTGCAGCAGCCGCGTGTAGAGCTGGCGACCGCCGCCCGTGCGGTGATGCTCGAGGTCGACATAGATTCCGGTCTCGGCCGACCACTGGAAGGTCGGCAGTCGCCGGAGCGCGTGACCGTAGGCGAAACCGACGACCCGACCATCGCGTTCGAGGACCAGCCAGTCGTGCGCCTCGCGCGCGGTGGCGATGCGGGCGGCCATCTCCCTTATGCTCGGGACGTCGATCTCCCAGCTGATCACCGTGTCCTCGACGTACGGGCGATAGATCGCACGGCACGCCGCGGCGTCCTCCGCAGACGCCGGGCGCACCCGGCCGATTGGCATGCCAGTCATTCTTTCTAGGCTTGCAAGGGATTACAAGCCGCCCACAGGCGATCTGGGCCCGCGAGACTGAAACTATGGCGCACGTTTGCGGCGTGTCGTCGCCATAGGTTAAGTGTCGCGCGCCGAAAAGCGCGACACACCTATGCGTCAAGCGCCAGGTCCTTGCGGAAGCGCTGCATGCCGTCGATCTTGTCGGCCAACGAGGCGTCCGGCCCGGCGTAGAACATCCACGGCATGGTGATGATGCCGGTGATGCCGGCGTCGGCGGCGCGCCGGTAGTCGGCGGTGGTGAAGGCGTCGGTCAGCGGCGTCAGGATGGTGAAATCGTCCATGGAAAGCCCGTTTTCGGCGCGCATCTCCCGCAACCGGCCCACGGCCTCGATGGCGCGTTCGGTCTTGATCAGGTCACCGATCCAGCCGTCGTTGCGGGCGGCGCGGCGCAGCGCGATGTCGCTGAGCCCGCCGACGTACACCGGGATCGGCGGCGGCGTCGGCTCCATCTCCAGTCGCGGCGCCCGGTAGAACGCGCCCTCGAACTCCGTCCATCCCGGCCGCCACAACGCCCGCATCAGGTCGATGATCTCGTCGGTCCGTTTGCCGCGGGCCTCGAATTGTTCGCCCATCAACGCGAATTCCTCGCGGCACCAACCCACACCGATACCGAGCTCCACCCGGCCCTCCGCCAGAACCGCCGCGGTGCCAATCGCTTTGGCCGCCGAGTACGGGTTGCGCATCGCCGGGATGTAGACGGTGGTGACGAATCGGAGCCGCGTGGTGACCTGAGCCAGCGCACCGATCAGGACCCACGGGTCGGGCCAGTCGGTGAACGGCTGCCAACGGCGTTGCCCGTCCTTGGTGTAGGGATACGGGGTGTCCAGGGTCTCCAGGTTGACGACGTGGTCGGGAATCCCGATGCCGTCGTAGCCGAGTTCGTCGGCGGCCTTGGCGAGTTCGATGATCTCCCGGGTGTTCAGGAAGGCACTGCTGATATAGAACTTCATTGGCCTTCCCGCGCCCACGCCGGCTCGATGAAGACGCCCTCGGCCTCGACGGTGATGCCCGCGGCGTCCGAAATAGTCCCGCGCGCAAAGACTTTGCGGCCCTCCTTGCCGTCGACCCACGCCTCGCAACGGAGCGGGCCCAGCGGGGTGCCGCGCAGGTATTTCACCGTGATGGTTCCGGTGAACCGCGCCTTGGACAGCCCCTCGCTGGCCGCCTCGCCGAGCATGTGGTCGAGCACCAGGGCGCTGACGCCGCCGTGCACCAGTTTGGGCGGACCCTCATACGCCGAGCCCAGGACGAACTCGCTCCAGCAGCGGCCGCCGCCGTCGTGGTGGACGACGATCGGCGGCGCGATCGGATTGCACACCCCGATCGCGGCGTTACCCAGCGGCAGCGGGCGGCCGTTGACGCGGTAGCTCACCCCGACCGGCCGGGTCCGTTGCCGCAGCGAGGCGGTGACGGCCTCGATCGCGGAGCGCGCCTGGTCGACGACGTCGTCGTCGACCTCGGTGCGGATGGTGGCGTCGACGAGTTCGCGCACCGCGTCGGCCAACGGGGCGTAGAGGGCTGTGACTCGGTCAGCCTCCGCCGCGTCGAGCACCTCGAATATGGCGTCCAACGCGCCGGCCTCCTGATTCAACTTCCAAACACCTTCCGCACCACGGCTTTTGCTCGCCGCGTCACCCGTAGATAGTTGTCCAGGAACTCCCCGCCGTCGTCGGTCGGCCAGCCCGCGGCCACCGCGACCGCATTGAGCTGACGTCCGGGCCCCGGCAGCTGGTCGGTCGGCTTGCCGCGGACCAGCACCAGCGCGTTGCGGGCCCGCGTAGCGGTCAGCCAGGCCTGCCGCAGCAGGTCGACCTCGTCGGCGGGAACCAGGCCGGCCGCCTCGATCGCATCCAGGGATTCCAGCGTCGAGGTGTTGTGCAGGGCGGGGATGTCGTGGGCGTGGAGCAGCTGCAGCAGCTGTACGGTCCACTCGATATCGGCCAGTCCCCCGCGGCCCAGCTTGGTGTGGGTGTTGGGGTCGGCGCCGCGCGGCAGCCGCTCGGCGTCCACGCGGGCCTTGATGCGGCGGATCTCGCGCACCGCATCCGACGACACCCCGTCGGCCGGGTAACGCGTCTTGTCGGCGATCACCAAGAACTGCTGGCCCAGCTCCGCGTCGCCGGCGACCGGGTGGGCGCGCAGCAGGGCTTGAATCTCCCACGGCTGCGCCCACTGTTCGTAATAAGCGGCGTAGGAGCCCAGCGTGCGCACCAGCGGGCCCTGCCGACCCTCGGGCCGCAGGTTGGTGTCGACCTCCAGCGGCGGGTCGACGCTGGGCGTGCCCAGCAGCGTGCGCACCTGCTCGGCGACGGTCGTGGACCACCGGATCGCCACCGAGTCCTCGACACCGGTCGCCGCCTCGCACACGAACATCACGTCGGCGTCGGACCCGTAGCCAAGCTCGGCGCCGCCCAGCCTGCCCATGCCGATCACCGCGATGGCCGCCAGCGCCCTTCCCTTTTCGGGGCCGTCCTTGGGAAGGTTGGCGCGGATGATCGCGTCGAGCGCGGCCTGCAGCACGGCCACCCACACCGAGGTGAGCCCCCGGCAGACGTCGGTGACCTCGAGGAAGCCCAGCAGGTCGGCCGAGCCGATGCGGGCCAGTTCGCGGCGGCGCAGTGTGCGGGCCGCGGCGATCGCCCGCACCGCGTCGGGGTGGCGGCCGGCCGAGGCGATCAGCGCCCGGGACACCGCGGCGAGGTCCGTCTCGAGCAGTTTGGGGCCGGACGTGCCGTCGCTGTAATCCTGAATCACCCTGGGCGCGCGCATCAACAAGTCCGGGACGTAGGCGGAGGTGCCCAGCACGTGCATAAGCCGCTTGGCCACCGCAGGCTTGTCACGCAGCGTGGCCAGATACCAGTTCTCGCCGGCCAGGGCCTCACTCAGCCGGCGGTAGGCCAGCAGGCCGCCGTCGGGATCGGGGGCGTAGGACATCCAGTGCAGCAGCCTGGGCAGCAGCACCGACTGCACCCGACCGCGCCGGCCGCTCTGGTTGACCAGCGCCGACATGTGTTTCAGCGCCGTCTGCGGTCCCTCGTAGCCGAGCGCGGCGAGCTGCCGCTCGGCGGCCTCCGACGTCATGCCGTGCCGCATCTCCAGGCCGGCCGGGCCGATCGACTCCAGCAGCGGCTGGTAGAAGAGCTTGGCGTGTAGCTGAGAAACGCGCAGGTTCTGGTGGCGCAGCTCCTCGCGGAGCACGCCCGCGGCGTCGTGCCGCCCGTCGGGGCGGATGTGCGCGGCGCGCGCCAGCCAGCGCACGGCCTCCTCGTCCTCGGCCTCCGGCAACAGGTGGGTGCGCTTGAGCCGCTGCAGCTGGAGCCGGTGCTCGAGCAGTCGGAGGAACTCGTAGGACGCGGTCAGGTTCGCCGCGTCCTCGCGTCCGATGTAGCCGCCCTGACCCAGCGCGTCCAGCGCGTCCACCGTGGACGCCACGTGCAGCGACTCGTCGCCGCGGCCGTGCACCAGTTGCAGCAGCTGCACCGCGAACTCCACGTCACGCAGCCCGCCGCTGCCGAGTTTGATCTCGCGGCCGCGCACGTCGGCGGGCACCAGCTGCTCGACCCGCCGGCGCATGGCCTGCACCTCGACGACGAAGTCCTCGCGCTCGCAGGCCACCCACACCATCGGCATCAACGCGGTCAGGTAGCGCTCCCCGAGCTCCGCGTCGCCCACGGCCGCGCGGGCTTTGAGCAACGCCTGGAACTCCCACGTCTTCGCCCAGCGCTGGTAGTAGGCGATGTGCGACCCGACGGTGCGGACCAGCTCACCGCTGCGGCCCTCGGGCCGCAGCCCGGCGTCGACCTGGAAGAAGGCCGCCGAGGCGACCCGCATCATCTCGCTGGCCAGCCGGGTGGTGAGGGCGTCGGCCCGCTCGCCGACGAAGATGACGTCGACGTCGCTGACGTAGTTCAGTTCGCGGGCACCGCATTTGCCCATCGCGATGACGGCCAGCCGTGGCGGCGTGCGGTCGCCGCACGCGCTCATCTCCGCCACCCGCAGGGCGGCGGACAGCGCGGCGTCCGCCAGGTCCGACAGCTGGGCCCCCACCACGGTGAACGGCAGCACCGGTTCGTCCTCCACCGTCGCCGCCAGGTCGAGCGCGGCCAGCACCAGCAGCTGGTCGCGGTAGAGGGTTTGCAGGCGCGCCACGACCGTCCCGGGATCGCCCGACGCCTCGTCGACGCATCGGGTGAAGGCCGCGCGCAGCTCGTCGTGCGTGGGCAGTTTGGCCTTGCCCCGCAACAGTTTCCACGACTGCGGGTGAACGGCCAGGTGATCGCCCAGGGCCAGCGACGAGCCGAGCACGGCGAACAGCCGCCCGCGCAGCGGGCGTTCGGTGAGCAGCGCGGCGTTGAGCTCGTCCCAGTCGGTGTCGGGGTTTTCCGCCAGCCGGATCAGGGCACGCAGCGCCGCGTCGGGGTCGGGTGCGCGCGACAGCGACCACAGCAGGTCGACGTGCGCCTGGTCGTCGTGGTCGTACCAACCCAGTTGCGTCAGCCGATCGCTTGCCGGGGGGTCGACCAGGCCGAGCCGGCCCACGCTGGGCAGCCGGGGGCGCTGCGTCGCGGGTTTGGTCACGACCACGACGGTATCGCAACCCGCCTGCGTTGCCGGGGAAAGGCGGGCACCCCGGTGAGCGCGGCGCCTGCTAGAGCGACAGGTAGGTGCTCAGCTCGTACGGTGTGACGTGGCTGCGGTAGGTGGCCCACTCCGTGCGCTTGTTGCGCAGGAAGAAGTCAAAAACGTGCTCCCCCAATGTCTCCGCGACCAGCTCGGAGGCCTCCATCGCCTTGAGCGCGGCGTCGAGGCTGGTCGGCAGCTCGCGGTAGCCCATCGCGATCCGCTCCTCGGCGGTGAGGTCCCAGACGTTGTCCTCGGCCTGGGGTCCCAGCACATAGCCCTTCTCCACCCCGCGCAGCCCGGCGGCCAGCAGCACGGCGAACGTCAGGTAGGGGTTGCAGGCCGAGTCGGGGCTGCGCACCTCGATGCGCCGCGACGACGTCTTGTGCGGTGTGTACATCGGCACCCGCACCAGCGCCGACCGGTTGGCCGCGCCCCACGACGCCGCGGTGGGCGCCTCGCCGCCCTGCACCAGCCGCTTGTAGGAGTTGACCCATTGGTTGGTGACCGCGCTGATCTCGGAGGCGTGCTCCAGGATGCCGGCGATGAACGACTTGCCCACGTCGGACAGCTGCAGCGGGTCGTCGGGGCTGTGGAAGGCGTTGACGTCGCCCTCGAACAGGCTCATGTGGGTGTGCATCGCCGAGCCGGGGTGCTGCCCGAACGGCTTGGGCATGAACGACGCGCGGGCGCCGTTCTCGATCGCGACCTCCTTGATGACGTAGCGGAACGTCATCACGTTGTCGGCCATCGACAGGGCGTCGGCGAAGCGCAGGTCGATCTCCTGCTGGCCGGGCGCACCCTCGTGGTGGCTGAACTCCACCGAGATGCCCATGAACTCCAGCGACTCGATCGCGTGGCGGCGGAAGTTCGAGGCGGAGTCGTGGATGGCCTGGTCGAAGTAGCCCGCGTTGTCGACCGGGACGGGCACCGAGCCATCGTTGGGGCCGGGCTGCAGCAGGAAGAACTCGATTTCGGGGTGGACGTAGCAGGAAAACCCGAGGTCGTTGGCCTTCTGCAGCTGGCGGCGCAGCACGTGTCGCGGGTCCGCCCAGGACGGCGAGCCGTCCGGCATGGTGATGTCGCAGAACATCCGCGCCGAGTGGTGGTGTCCGCCGGACGCCCAGGGCAGCACCTGGAAGGTCGACGGGTCCGGGTTGGCCACGGTGTCGGATTCCGAGACCCGCGAGAAGCCCTCGATCGAGGATCCGTCGAAGCCGATGCCCTCTTCGAAGGCACCCTCGAGTTCGGCTGGGGCGATGGCGACCGACTTGAGGAAACCGAGCACGTCGGTGAACCACAGCCGAACGAAGCGGATATCCCGTTCCTCCAGCGTGCGGAGGACGAATTCCTTCTGGCGATCCATAACCGAAACAGTAGGCAACAGCTGTTAATTCTGTGTTACCGACGCGCGATCGGAACAATTGCCAACATTGCAAACAAGCTGCTCAGTGCGGTCAGGACTGGCATCGGTAGCCCGGCGGCGGCAATGTGCCCTCGACGAGGTACCTCATCACGGCGCCGTCCACGCACTGGTCCCCGTTGAACACCGCGGTGTGCTGCGTCCCGTCGTAGGTGATCAGCGGGCCGCCCAGCTGGCGGGCCAGGTTGACCCCGGCCTGGTACGGGGTGGCCGGATCGTGCGTGGTGGAGACGACGACGACCTTGCCCGGCGCCGCGGGCGCCGCGACGTGCGGCGTCGACGTCGCGGGCACCGGCCACAGTGCGCACAGATCGCGGGGCGCGGCCCCGGTGAACTGCCCGTAGCTGAGGAATGGCGCCGCCTGGCGAATCCGTTGATCGGCCGAGACCCAGCTCGCCGAATCCGTCGGCGACGGCGCGTCGACGCAACGGATCGCGTTGAACGCATCCTGATCGTTGGTGTAATGACCGCCGCGGTCGCGGCCCTCGTAGTCGTCGGCGAGCACCAGCAGGTCACCGGCGTCGGTGCCGCGCTGCAGGCCGAGCAGGCCGCTGGTCAGATATTTCCAGTGCGCCGGGGTGTAGAGCGCGTTGATGGTGCCGGTGGTCGCGTCGGCGTAACTCAGGCCACGCGGGTCCGACGTGCGACCGGGCTTGGCGACCAACGGGTCGACCAGCGCGTGGTAGCGGTTGACGAACTGGGCCGGGTCGGTGCCCAGCGGGCAGCCCGCCGAGCGGGCGCAGTCGGTGGCGTAGTCGTTGAAAGCGGTTTGAAATCCCGCCATTTGCTGAACGTTCTCGTCGACCGGGCCGACGGTCGGGTCGATCGCACCGTCGAGCACCATCGCCCGCACGTGGGCCCCGAACTTTTCCAGGTACGCGGTGCCCAGCTCGGTGCCGTAGCTGTAGCCGAGGTAGTTGATCTGGTCGTCACCCAGCGCCTGGCGGACCATGTCCATGTCGCGCGCCACCGAGGCGGTGCCGACGTTGGCCAGAAACCCGGGTCCCATGCGGCTCGCACACTGCCGGGCCAGCTGCTGATACAGCTGTTCGATGTGCGCCACACCGGCCGGGCTGTAGTCGACCATCGGCTCGCGCCGGTAGGCGTCGAACTCGGCGTCCGAGCGGCAGCGCAGCGCCGGGGTCGAATGCCCCACCCCCCGCGGGTCGAAGCCGACGAGGTCGAAGTTGCGCCGAATGGGCGTGCCGTCCAGATCCGGCGCCATGCCGGCCACCATGTCGACCGCGGACCCGCCGGGACCGCCCGGATTGACCAACAGCGAACCGATCCGTTGGCCGGTGGCCGGCACGCGGATCACCGCCAGCCTGGCCTGCCCCGCTCCCGGGTTGTCGTAGTCGACCGGAACGGAGACGGTGGTGCACTGCGCGGTGGGGACATCGCTTGTGTCGGTGGCGAATTGACCGCAACTCCCCCACGTCTGCGGGGTTGCGGACGACGGCCTCGGAGCGGGACTCTGCCCCGAACCCGGCTCCGGGGTGGCGCCCGCGACCGCCGGTCCCACCACCGATTGCGCGGCCAACAGCCCGAATGACACCAGCGCCGAACTGAACGGTCTCAGGCGCGACATGGCAGTCATCGTGTCAGCCTCGGGTTCCCGAAATGGCGCAAAACGGTTACGCCTTGATCTCGTCTGCGACCCGCACCGAGTGTGCGATTGCGCTCGACGTCAGACCCGTACGCGCCCTAGCACTTTGCGCCGCTGGGCGGCGTCGTGCCGCCGACCAGGTACGCGGTGACGTAGTTGTCGATGCAACCGTCGCCCTGGAACACCACCGTGTGCTGGGTGCCGTCGTAGGTGAGCAGCGAACTGCGCAGCTGGTTGGCCAGGTCGACCCCGGCCTTGTAGGGGGTGGCCGGGTCGTGGGTGGTCGATACCACCACCGTCGGGGCCAGGCCGGGCGCGGAGATGGTGTGCGGCTTGCTCGTCGGCGGCACCGGCCAGAACGCGCAGGTGCCCAGCGGGGCGTCGCCGGTGAAGGTGCCGTAGCTCATGAACGGCGCGATCTCCCGCGAGCGACGGTCCTCGTCGATCACCTTGGCGCGGTCGGTGATCGGCGGTTGGTCGACGCAGTTGATGGCGACGCGCGCGTCGGTGGCGTTGGTGTAGTGACCGTGCGCGTCACGGCGCATGTACATGTCGGCCAGCGCCAGCAGCGTGTCGCCGCGGTGGTTGACCAGTTCGCTCAGCCCGTCGGTCAGGTGGTGCCACAACGTCGGCGAGTACAGCGCCATGATGGTGCCGACGATGGCGTCGCTATAGCTCAGTCCCCGCGGATCCTTGGTAGGAGCCGGCCTTCCCACCATCGGGTTGTTCGGGTCGACCAGCGGGTCGACCAGGCTGTGGTAGACGTCGACGGCCTTGTCCGGGTCCGTGCCCAACGGGCAGCTCGACTGTTTCGCGCACTCGGTGGCGTAGTCGTTGAACGCGTCCTGGAAACCCTTGGCCTGGCGCAGGTCTGCCTCGACGGGATCGGCGTTGGGGTCGACGGCGCCGTCGAGGATCATCGCCCGCACCTTGTCCGGGTAGGCCTCGGCGTAGGCGGAGCCGATTCGGGTGCCATAGGAGTAGCCCAGGTAGGTCAGCTTGTCGTCGCCCAGCGCCGCGCGAATCGCGTCGAGGTCCCTGGCGACGTTGACCGTGCCGACGTTGGCCAGAAAGTTCTTGCCCATCTTGTCCACGCAGCGGCCGACGAACTCCTTGGTCTCGTCCTCGATGTGGGCCACGCCGGCGGGGCTGTAGTCGACGTTCGGCTCCGTGCGCAGCCGGTCGTTGTCGGCGTCGGAGTTGCACCAGATGGACGGCCGCGACGATCCCACCCCGCGGGGGTCGAAACCCACCAGGTCGAACCGTTCGCGGACCCGCTTCGGCAACGACTGGACGACACCGAGGGCGGCCTCGATACCGGACTCGCCGGGCCCGCCGGGGTTGATCACCAGCGAGCCGATCTTGTCCCCGGTGGCGGGGAAGCGAATCATCGCCAGCGTGGCCACGTCGCCGTCGAGGTGGTCGTAGTCGACCGGCACTGCGAGCTTGCCGCACAGCGCGCCCGCGGGGATCTTGGCCTTCGGGTTGGATGACCGACACGGTGTCCATTCCACGGCCTGCCCCAGCTTGGGTTCGGCCAGCAGGGCGCGCCCGTTGACGACGCGAACGCAGCCCCCGACCAGGAGCGCCACGGCAGCAACCGTTGTCGAAACCAGCAGCATGCGCGCGAACTTGCCGCGGCGAGACAGACCCATGCCAACATATGCTGCCAGAGGGAAGCTGAGATTCTCGTGAGCGGCACCGCCGAGCGGTTACCGGCCGGCCGCGAGCCCCGCGCATGGCATGTCTCACATCACCCGGACGGTGCGACTGCGCGGAAGAGATGGCAGAATGGCACCGTCAGACGAACCCGGGGACCCGTTGAGGGCCACGAGGATCGACCCGACCACCACCAATAGGACAATGATGTCTGAGCAGAACGTCTATGGTGCGGGCACGTCCGAACAGGCGCAGCCGCTCATCAAAATCCGCACCCACCACCTGCAGAAGATGAAGGCCGAAGGGCACAAGTGGGCCATGCTCACGGCCTACGACTATTCGACCGCCCGCATCTTCGACGAGGAGGGCATTCCGGTGTTGCTGGTCGGCGACTCGGCCGCCAACGTCGTGTACGGCTACGACACCACGGTGCCGGTCTCGATCGACGAAATGATCCCGCTGGTGCGCGGCGTGGTGCGCGGGGCGCGTCACGCCCTGGTCGTCGCGGACCTGCCGTTCGGCAGCTACGAGGCGGGCCCGGCCCAGGCGCTGGCGTCGGCCACCCGGTTCATGAAGGAGGGCGGCGCCCACGCCGTCAAGCTCGAGGGCGGCGAGCGGGTGTCCGAGCAGATCGCCTGCCTGACCGCGGCGGGGATCCCCGTGATGGCGCACATCGGGTTCACGCCGCAGAGCGTGAACAGCCTGGGCGGCTTCCGGGTCCAGGGCCGCGGTGACGCCGCGGAACAGACCGTCGCCGACGCGATCGCCGTCGCCGAAGCCGGGGCGTTCTCCGTCGTCATGGAGATGGTGCCGGCGGAACTGGCCACCCAGATCACCGGCAAGCTGACCATCCCGACCGTCGGAATCGGGGCCGGCCCGAACTGCGACGGCCAGGTTCTGGTCTGGCAGGACATGGCCGGGGTCAGCAGCGGCAAGGCCGCCCGATTCGTGAAGCGGTTCGGCGACGTCGGCGGGGAATTGCGCCGGGCCGCAAGGCAATATGCGAAAGAGGTGGCGGAGGGGGTCTTTCCCGCCGACGAGCACTGCTTCTGACGGGCGCGACTAGACGTTTCGCCCACCGGATCCTGTCAATTCCGAAAATCCTTGTGTGGCAGGCCGGTACGATTGTTCTTGGATGAGGTCTCTACTCCGAGAGCAAGGGTGAAACCGATCGACCGGGCGATTCATGGTGACTTCGTGCACCGTCGAACGGTGCTGAAGATACCGCTGGCATTGGCAGGGGGCGCTGCACTGGCCCGAGCACCTCGCGCGGCCGCGCAACCGCCCCCCACCTCGCCGAAATCGAGCCCGTGGTCACCAGACCGGGCCAGTAATTGGTACCGGGCTCAAGGTTGGCTGGTCGGCGCGAACTACATCACGTCGAACGCCATCAACCAGCTCGAGATGTTCCAGGCCGACACCTACGACCCGCAGCGCATCGATACGGAGCTGGGCTGGGCCCGGTCAGCCGGGTTCAACACGATCCGGGTGTTCCTGCACGACCTGCTCTGGGCGCAGGACTATCAAGGGTTCCAGGGCCGTCTCGCGCAGTTCGTCGACATCGTGGCCCGGCACGGCATCAAGCCGCTCTTCGTCTTGTTTGACTCCTGTTGGGATCCGCTCCCGCAAGCAGGTCCGCAGCGCCCGCCGAGGCCCGGCGTCCACAACTCCGGCTGGGTGCAAAGTCCGGGCGCGCAACGCATCGATGATCCCAACTATGCCCGCACGCTGCATGACTATGTCACCGGAGTGCTGACCCAGTTCCGCAACGACGACCGCATTTTGGGCTGGGATCTGTGGAATGAGCCCGATAATCCCTCGCACCAATATCGCGCCGTCGAGAGGAAAGACAAACAAGCCGTCGTCGCGAACCTGCTTCCGCAGGTGTTCGAGTGGGCACGCGCGGTAGATCCCTGTCAACCATTGACGAGCGCCGTGTGGCAGGGCGAGTGGGCAGACCCGGGACGCCGCAGCGCGATCAGCGGCATTCAGCTCGACAACTCCGACGTGATCACGTTCCACTCCTATGACAAGCCGGCGTGGTTTGAGACCCGCATCAACGAGCTTGTCCCCTACGGGCGCCCCATCCTGTGCACCGAGTACATGGCCCGGCCGTTGGGCAGCACCATCCCGGGCGTGTTGCCCATCGCCAAGCGCTACAACGTCGGGGCGTTCAACTGGGGGCTGGTCGCGGGGAAGACCCAGACCTTCTTTCCGTGGGACTCCTGGGAGCACCCGTACACGGCCATGCCCGCGGTGTGGTTCCACGATCTGCTCGCGCCCGACGGACGTCCGTTCCGCGAGCCCGAGATCCAGACGATCCGCGAACTGAGCGGCCTGGCGCTGCATCTCCGCGAAGACTCGCCGCCGCCGCCGTAACGCCGCGCCGGTAGCTGCCGGCGCCGCCATTCGCGTCACCGCGGTATGGCAGGCTAGGAGAACCCATTATCCCTTCACGGCCGCGACGACGCGCCCTCAACGGAGCCGAAAATGCCTGCAAAAGCGCCACAAACCTCGCGCCATCGCGAGGTGGAGCGCAAGTTCGATGTCGGCGAGTCCACCGTGTCACCTTCGTTCGAAGGCATCGCAGCGGTGGCGCACGTCGAGAAGTCGCCCACTCAGACACTGGACGCGACGTACTTCGACACCCCCGCACAGGACCTCGCCCGCAACAAGATCACCCTGCGCCGCCGCAGCGGCGGCTCGGACGCGGGATGGCACCTGAAGCTGCCGGCCGGGCCAGAGGCGCGTACCGAAGTCCGGACGCCGCTGGACACCTCGGGCCCGGGCGGGCCCGACACCGTGCCGGAGGAGCTGGTGGACATCGTGCTGGCGATCGTGCGCGACCGTCCGCTCGAACCGGTCGCCCGCATCACCACCCAGCGTGAAACCCAGGTGTTGTACGCGGCCGACGACACGCCCCTGGCGGAGTTCTGCAACGACCACGTCACCGCCTGGTCGGCCCGCGCTTCCGACGACCCCGACGTGGAGCCCACCCAGCAGGAGTGGCGCGAGTGGGAGCTGGAACTGGTCGAGACGAATGGGGCGCCGGACACCGAGCTGTTGAACCGGTTGGGCAATCGGCTGCTCGACGCCGGCGCCGCACCGGCCGGTCATGCCTCCAAGCTGGCGCGGGTACTCGGCACGACGCCGCAGCCCGACGGCGCGCCGGCCGCCGAGCACCCGTTGCAGCGCGCGGTGGCCGATCAGATCCGCGAACTCTTGGTGTGGGATCGCGCGGTACGCGCCGACGCGTTCGATTCCATTCACCAGATGCGGGTCACCACCCGCAAGCTGCGCAGCCTGTTGCGCGACTACCAGGAGTCGTTCGGGTTACCCGACGAAGGGTGGGTGCTCGACGAACTGCGCGAGCTCGCCGGCATTCTCGGCATTGCGCGCGACGCCGAAGTCCTTGCGGAGCGTTACGAGCGCCAACTGGACGGCCTCACACCGGATTTGGTGCGCGGTCCGGTGCACGAGCGTCTGGTCGGCGGCGCGCAGCGCCGCTATCAGACCGGGCTGCGTCGGTCGCTGATCGCCATGCGGTCGCAGCGTTACTTCCGTCTGCTCGACGCCCTCGATGCGATAGCGGCGCAACCCCCGGCCGCCGCGCCCGGCGAAGAGCACCCGCCGGTCACCATCGACGCCGCCTACAAGAAGGTTCGCAAGGCCGCCAAAGCCGCCGCCCAGGTGGCCGGCGAACACCCGGAGGACCATCACGCGCGTGACGAATCGATCCACCGGATTCGCAAGCGGGCCAAGCGACTTCGGTACACCGCCGCGGCCACCGGCGCCGACAGGGTGTCCGAGCAGGCGAAGGCCGTTCAGTCGCTGCTCGGCGACCATCAGGACAGCGTGGTCAGCCGCGAACATCTGCGCCACGAATCCGAAGCCGCGCACGCCGCCGGCGAGGACACCTTCACCTACGGCCTGCTGTATCAGCAGGAGGCCGACTTGGCCGAGCGCTGCGAACAGCAGCTCGACGACGCGTTGCGCAAGCTCGCCAAGGCGGTGCACAAGGCCGGCTGAGCGGGGCGCTCAACCCCGCGAGACTGTAACGGGCGACGGGGTTACTCGGCGAACGCGTCGCGGAATACAGTTTCGCGGATGCCTAAAGCGGGGCGGACGAGTTGGCCTGTAAGCCGGATTCTGTTCCGCGCACCTCCGGCAGCCGAAGATGCGCGGCGGCGACCATCCATCTGAACACACCGTCGCCGGGTGCCTCGAGCGGCCTACCCGCAGGCTCGGGCGAGCAACCCTCGAACGCCTGCGCGGCCGCACCTTCCGGTGCGGCCTTCTTGGCCTTGCTTCGGGTGGGGTTTGCCTAGCCACCCCGGTCACCCGGGATGCTGGTGCGCTCTTACCGCACCGTTTCACCCTTACCACCGCGAGGGTGGCGGTCTGCTTTCTGTGGCACTGTCCCGCGAGTCACCTCGGATTGCCGTTAGCAATCACCCCGCTCTGTGAAGTCCGGACTTTCCTCGAACCGCCTTGCGGCGGTCCGCGGCCGCCCGGCCAACTCGTCCGCGACGATCCAGGCTACTACCTGCGCGATGCCGTTGCCAGCAACCTCGCACGCCGGCTCTATCGTGGACCTCGCAGACAGGCACACGAAAGGGCGCCAGATGTCCCGGTGGAAGAAGCGCGTCGACTCCGGCGACTGGGACGCCATCGCCGGCACGGTCAACGAAGACGGCGGGGCGCTACTGCCGAGGCTGGTCACCACCAGCGAAGCGGCGCGGCTCCGCAAGCTCTACAACGACGACAGCCTGTTCCGCTCGACCATCGACATGGCGCCCAAGCGATACGGCGCCGGGCAGTATCGCTACTTCCGGGCACCCTATCCCGACCCGATCGACGAGCTCAAACACGCGCTGTACCCGCGGCTGCTGCCGATCGCCCGCGACTGGTGGGGCAAACTCGGCCGCGACGCGCCCTGGCCCGACGGTCTGGACGATTGGCTGGCGATCTGCCACGCCGCCGGCCAAACCAGGCCCACCGCGCTGATGCTGAAGTACGGCGCGGGCGACTGGAACGCCCTGCACCGAGACCTCTACGGCGACTTGGTGTTTCCGCTGCAGGTGGTGATCAACCTCAGCGAGCCCGGCACCGACTACACCGGCGGCGAATTTCTGCTCGTCGAACAGCGGTTGCGGGCCCAATCCCGCGGCATGACAACGCAATTGCCGCAGGGGCATGGATTCGTGTTCACCACCCGCGAGCGGCCCGTGGCCTCCAGCCGCGGCTGGTCCGCGGCGCCGGTGCGGCACGGCGTGTCGGTGGTGCGCTCCGGCGAACGCTACGCCCTGGGGCTGATCTTCCACGACGCGGCCTGAGGTTATCCGACGCGCCGCAGAGCCATCACGTTGTCCCGCAGGGCCGCGGCTTGTCCGTCGGGTCCGACCGCCTCCCGTTCCACCGTCTCCGCCCGCACCGGGGTCCAGGCGTTGTCCAGCCGCAACGATGCGAGCACCTCGTCGATCGTGGGAAAGGAGTGGTGGTGGTGGTGCTCCGCCCACGGTGGGGCTGCCGCGTGGTCGACGATCAGCAGCACACCGCCGGGGCTCACATGCTCGGCCGCCCGCCGCAGCGCGAAGTCGCGGTCCAGCCGGGCCGGCGAGTGCAGAAACTGCGCCGATACCAGGTCGAACATCCCGTCCGGGAAGCTCTCGTTGAGATCGTGGAGCTGAAAGTCGATGCGCCCGTCCACGTTTCGCGCCGACGCCGCCTCCGCCGCGCGTTGCAGCGCGGTGGCCGAGACGTCGACCGCCACCACCTGCCACCCACGCTCGGCGAGCCACAACGCGTCAGCGCCCTCCCCACAGCCCAGGTCCAGAGCCCGGCCCGCAGGCAAGTCGGCAGCCACCTCGGCGAGGCGCGGGTTGACCCGCCCGCTCCACACCCGGTCGGTCGATCGGTAACGCTCTTCCCAGAACCGCTGGGCGTCATCAGGTTTGCATGAAGTTTCCATACCGCGAGCTTGCCCAGCTGGGTTCGGCTTGCCAAGCTTATTTGCCATGCAGGCAAAGAACGCTCCCGATATCGACCTTCAGGTGCGCCGGCGCCTGCGTGAACTGCGCACGCAGCGCGGCATGACGCTGCAAGAGGTCGGCGCGCGCGCCGGCATCGACGTCTCGACGCTCAGCCGCCTCGAGTCGGGAAAGCGCCGGCTCGCCCTCGATCACCTCCCGCGCCTGGCGCGGGCGCTGTCGGTCAGCACCGACGAGTTGTTGCAGCCCTCCGAAGCCCACGATCCGCGGGTGCGCGGCGCCGCCCACACCCACCACGGGGTCACCTATTGGCCGCTGACCCGTCAGGGTCCCGCCGGCGGTCTGCACGCGTTCAAGGTTCGGGTCAGCGCCCGGCGCCGCACCCCGCCGGCGGAGTTGCCGGTGCACGAAGGCCAGGACTGGATGTACGTCCTGTCCGGCAGGCTGCGGCTGCTGCTCGGCGACCGCGACTTCACCATCGCGCCGGGCGAAGCGGTCGAGTTCTCCACCTGGACACCGCACTGGTTCGGGGCGGTCGACGGCCCGGTGGAGGCCATCGTGATCTTCGGGCCGCACGGCGAACGGCTGCACCTGCACAGCTGAGCGCCGCGCGGCGATTGTGCGGCCGCTCAGCATTGACCATTGCCCGGCGGGGACGTTGGTGCCAGTCTGACCAGATGACAGATACCGAGGGGTTCGTCGACCAGACGGTGACCGGTCTGGCGGACCCACAGCCGATGTACAAGGCGTTGCGCGAATCGAGCCCGGTGTTCCGGTCACCGCAGGCCGTGGTGCTCAGCCGACTGGCCGACATCGAGATGGCGCTCAAACACACGGAGTTGTTCTCGTCGAACATGGACGCGGTCGACCTGGGCAACGTGCGGCCGCTGATCCCGCTGCAGATCGACCCGCCCGAGCATGCGAAGTACCGCCGCATCCTCGATCCGTTGTTCACTCCGCGCGAGATGGCCCGCCGCGAGCCACGGGTCACCGAGCTGGTGAACGAGATGATCGACGACTTCGCCGATCGGAGCGAGTGCGACTTTCACACCGAGTTCGCGGTGCCCCTGCCGTGCACCGTCTTCCTGCAGCTGCTCGGGTTGCCGCTGGAAGACCTCGAGAAGTTTCTGGAATGGAAGGACGGTGTGATCCGACCGGAGGGCGACTCCGGCTTCGACCGGCGGCACGAGAGCGCCGCCGCGGTGGCGCAACAGATCTACGACTACTTCGACCGCGCTATCGACGACCACATCGCCAGCCCCCGCGACGACGTGCTGTCGGCGATGATCGCCGCCGACGTCGCCGGGCGGCCGCTGTCGCGCGAAGAGCTCCTCGACATCTGCTTCCTCTTCCTGATCGCCGGCCTGGACACGGTGACCGACTCACTCGACTGCTTCTTCGTGTACCTGGCGCGCCACCCCGACCACCGTCGTCAGCTGGTCGAGCAGCCCGACATCCTGCCCAGCGCCGTCGAGGAGTTGTTGCGCTGGGAGACACCGGTGCCCGGTGTCGCACGGGTCGCCATCCAAGACGTCGAGGTGGGCGGCTGCCCCATCCACAAGGGCGAACGGGTCAGCCCGTTGCTGGGCGCGGCCAACACCGACCCGGCCGAGTTCGCCGATCCGGAGCTGGTCGACTTCACCCGCAACCCGAACCGGCACCGCGCGTTCGGGGGCGGTCCGCATCGCTGCCTGGGCTCCCACCTGGCCCGCATGGAGCTGAGGGTGGCGTTACGCGAGTTCCACCGGCGCATACCGGATTACGAGATCAAGCCGGGCACCCAGCTGAGCTACACCGCGGCCCTGCGCTCGGTGGAGTCGCTGCCCCTGGTGTTTCCGGCGCCATGACCCGCCCAGCCGTCGACGATGCAGAGCGCAGCGATGAGGAGGAGGCGGCGTGGCTAAAGTAGCCGTCGACGCCGACCGCTGCACCGGGCACGGGCGCTGCTACACCCTGGCGCCCGACGTCTTCGACGCCGACGACGCCGGCCACTGCGTTGTGCTCGTCGCCGAGGTCCCCGGTGAACTCGAGGCACAAGCCGTCATCGCCGAGCAGAACTGCCCCGAAGCCGCCATCTCCCTGGCGCGTTGAAGGCGTCCGGGCTCAGGGGTTTGGGCTCCGCCCACAGGATGGTGTTGGACTCGCAAAGCCCTGAACGCGGCACGTTGGGCGGTCCCGCGCCGCCGACGAGCAGGGTCGCCGTGTACTTCGAGGCCAAGATCGGCGACGCCGTCCTGACGTTGCCGGCCCTGAGGGCTTTGGGCGAGATCTTCACCGCGCCATTGACGCTCATCTGCCCGAAAGTGGCGTTCGATCTGTGCTTCCGGGAGGTCAGTCCGCGCCTGATCGACACCACGGCGTTCCACTCCGGCGACCTACCCTCGAACCGAAGCGGCGATTACGACGCGCTGGCAGCGCGGGTCGGCGCTGTCGATCTGCTGATCAACACCCTGTCGTTCACCATCCCCTCGGAGACTTTCCGCGCCCTTCGGCAGCGGCTTGCTCCCACCACGAGCGTCGGCTTCCAGAACGACTACGACTCCTATGACATCGCGATCCCGAAAGGGGTATGCCACTCGGCCGACCAGATGTTCAAGCTGGCCCACCTATTCGATCCGTCGGCGCGGATCGAAACGTATGCGCAGCCGTTGCCGATTCCACCGAAGGTGCAGGAGAAGGCCAGGGCGATGCGGGCGGCGCTGCCTTCCGGCTTGAAGGTGCTCGTCGTCCACGCCGACACAGACTGGCCGGAAAAGCGTTGGCCCGTAACCCGATTCATCGATGTGCTGGACCGGTTCTTGTCGCGCCGTCGCGACTTCGTGGCGTGGATAGTCGGGATGGGCCACGAGGAACTCAACGTCGGGCATCAGGGCGAGCGGGTGGTTCCCCATCTCGGGTTACCGCTCGATCTCGCCATGGGTCTGGTCGCCGAGGCAGACCTTTTTCTGGGGATCGATTCGAGCATGCTGCATGCCGCCGACTTGGCCCGGGTCCCCGGTGTCGGGCTGTTCGGGCCGACGCGGTCGGCCACGTGGGGGTTCCGGTTCGGCCCGCACATTCACATCGATCGCAGGAACGTAGCCGATATCACCGTGGAAGACGTGCTGAGCGCAATGGAGGATCTTGCCGAAGATCGAGGCGACAGCCGCACGACCGGCGTTCGGTTCACGTTCACCCGCCCGTAATCATCGCGAGCCCGCTGAAAGTCGGTGATGCGACGACGATCTCGTGGCCTTAGGATGACCCTCGGTTGGGCTCGGCCTACCGCCGCGCCCCGCCTTGTGTCCCGGTAGCGGAAGGGGTGCCCGGGGGTGGCACCCATCTCGCTCCTTGCTTCGGCGCTGGCGCAATCGAGCGCCCGCCGGACCGGGGGCCGTGACACCGTCGATCGCGATGACGGCCCGAGCGCCCAAAGGAGACACCCACCCCCATGACCGAGCCGCTGAAGGTCCGGCACGACGAACTGGTGGCCAGAGCCGCCGAACTCGAGGCGCCATTGCCGTCCCCACCGGCCGACGACCCTGCGCCGCCCTGCGACATCGGGTTCATCGTCGACTCAGCCACGCAACTCGCGCTCTCCGCCGGGGCGATACGAGACTGCGTCGCATACTGCGAACGGCAGTATCAGATTCTGGCCCAATCTCTGCGGAACGCGGCCAAGGCCTACGAGGAACTCGACTCGGCGGCCGCCGAGTCGATGACGGGTGATTCCCCGGGCTCGTCTGTGGCCCGAGGCCCTGTCGGCGGCAGCGAACAGGCGGCGGCCAAATCTGCTGCGGTCCAGCCCTACTCACCGCCGACCACCCCACCACCAAGCTCCGACCTCAGCTATTACCCGGTCAAACAAGCGGCGCAGCACATCGAAGCCCCCGACCAGGGCCCCGCCTTCGTCAAGTTCGCGGACAACTGGAATGCCTACGCATTGACCCTGCAGCAAGATGTCCTTCCGCGGTTTCGCCCGTTCGCTTACTGGCAAGGTCCGTCGGCAAAAGCCGCCGAGGACAATTTCGAGAAGCAGAAGCGCTACGTTATCGGGCTGGCGGATAACTGCAATCAGCTCGCCGCGCAGGCCAGGCAGGTGGTCTCCGCGCACAAATGGGCTGTCTCCGAGCACCCATCGAGCTACGAGATTTACATCACCGAATTCTGGATCATCGAGTATACGAAACGAAATGATCTGGCCCGCCGGGCGCAACAAGTCGACTGGTACCAGGAATTGCAGAAAAAGTCGGAAGAGGTGCTGGCGCAGTATCGGCAGCTGGCCAATGTGCCGCTTGCTCCGATCTATCCGTCGACCCCTCCCGCCGCCACGGTTATTGCGCCCCCCGTCATCAGGTTCTCCGATCTGCGTGGCAATGTCGGCGGAGGCGGCGGTACTTACGGCGGTGGCGGCGCCTGGAGCGACGCGGGAACCGGCGGGCAACTGGCTTCGGCGAACGTCGCCGACCGGGTCAGTGGCATCAACGACATGGTTTCGGGGCTGACCGACACGACCGCCGACCCCTACGCCGACGCGCCCGCCGTGTCGGCGGGCGCCCCGCCGCCGGCGACCGGCGCGTCGATGGGCGGCGGGGTGAAGCCCGCATCGTTGGCGGGTGGCGCCGATATGCCGTCGGCGCCGCTGCAACCCCCCGTGGAGGCCGGATCGGCGCAAAGCGGTCCGGGCCGCGGTCCAGGTCAAGGCGGTGCGGCCCCGGGTTCGGGCGGCGCGATGGGCGGCCGCGGCGGCATGGGCATGGCGCCCATGGGAGCGGGAGCCGGTCAGGGCCAAGGCCAGGACAAGAAGGCCAAGCGCATGCAAGACGACGAGGAGCTCTACACCGAAGAGCGCCCATGGACGTCGTCCGTCATCGGTATCCGGCCGCGCAACGACGCGCCAGAGGAAACCCACCGATGACCAAACACCGGCACCGGGCAACGCGGAAAGGGGCGGCCGCCAAGGCATTCCGAACAGCCACCGGCGGCGTCATCGAGCGGTGATTTGAATGAACAACAGTCGACTCCGCAGTTGCCTGGAAGTGTCGAGGGGTCAAAGCGATTGGCGCAGTCCGGCATTCGCGCACACGACGGTAGGCGAGCATTGTTAAACTCAAGTCGAATAACCGGCAGGCGGTCCCGGCTCGACGGCGCGGAAGGTGGGTAGCGATGCCGAAGGTCTCAGACTATTGGAAGCCCGGCTTCAGTGTGGCCGCGTCGATCAAAGCCGGCGTCTCGGGCAATCCGTGGGATGCCACCTTCAACGCTGTCTTGGCACTCGGGCAGTTGGGGTATGCAGGGGGAAAATACAAGATTCCCGGGGACAAATTCGGCCCGCGCCATGAGGGCGGGGAATCGCTGAAACAAGCCTTCGGGGTGGAGTGCGTGATCCTCGAGCGCGGGATACAGATCGTGACCGCGCTGACGCTGTTGCACGGCAGCGGTACGGACAAAGGCCAGTACTATCAGATGGGTTCCGACAAGTTCCAGTTGGCCTGGGAGAACCTCAAGGACGCGACCGCGGAGAGCGATTCCTGGACGGGCGCTGCGGCCGAGTCCTATAACGCGCTCAACGCCGCTCAAATGGATTGGGCGACAGCGATGGCCGACCTTGATCTGCAGATCGCGGCGATCCTGGCCGACGAAGCCGATTGGCTCAAAAACGCGAAAGTCACCCTCACCGCGTGCAGGGCGCTCTTCACCGCGGCGATCCCGATAGCAAGCACCCTGAGATGGGTCTCGGGCCCCCAGGCATCCCTGCTTTTTCAGCTCGCAACCTTCGCGGCGGGTATGCCGGTCGCGGTCTTCATCACCGCGGCGTCGATGGACGAATCACTGCAGAACAAGCGGAAGATCGACGGCATCAGCGCTCAATACCGGGAGGTCGCCGACAGTGCGGTCGTCACGGGTTCCGGCTTCGTGCCGCCCACGGCGGCGCCCGCGCCCCGATCGACCGTGAACTCGTTTGACGAAGTCAGCGCCGGCGACGCGCCGCCGGCCCTGGCGCCCGGCGGGCGACATGCCGCCCCATCCGCAGGTGCCGCGAGCACCGCGGAAAACTCGAATTTCGGACGGTATGCGGCGACGTTGCCTTCGGAACGCGCCACGGCGTCGGCGGGCGTCTCACCGGCCTACTCCGTGTCCGCCGCGAGTCGGGCGGCCGGCGGGGCGCCGGACGCGAAATCCTCGCCGAGGTCGCGCCCGGCCCCCGCGGCGGAGCCGGACGGGGCGACTGCTGCGGCCGGCGAGAACGTCGTCGCGGCCGACTTCGACGGCGCGGCAAGCGGTACCGCGGAGGCAGAGCGGGCGCCCATCGACACGGTGAGCGGCGCCACCGAACGCGCGCAGGACCGCGTCCGGTAGGCGCAGCCGGCGCCCCGCAAGGCACAGCGAGCGGTGAGGAGAGGAATCGATGGCGAAGTTGCAAGTCACCCCCGAGTACCTGCAACAGTTGGCGGCCGAGCAGGAGGAGGCGGCGGGCCGGCTTGACGAAGCCATCACCGCGGTCGCCGGAAGAGCCGGAAAGCTATGGTACGACCACGGTTTCATCTCCTTTAACTCCGTCCTTGCCATGCAGGCGGCGGAGCAGGAACGCGAATCGGCATGCAACAACATGATTGCGGTGTGCAACGACGCATCCGAAAAGCTGAGTGCCGGGGCGGATGCGTACACCGGCACCGACAAGCAGGCGGGTGCAAACCTTGACCGCCAGATGCTCTACGAATGAGATGCCGGCCGACGCGAACTCCTGCTAACCGTCGAATCGCCAGAAAGAGGAACGACATTGGGCACCATACAGAACCGGCCCGGCGACGACGACCAGGGTTTCGCCTTTCTGGACTTCGGTGACCAGGCCGGCCTGGACGGCGGTGCCGGCTCGGCTTTCGGCGACGGGTACGGCCAAACCAGCGGTGCGTTCCTCGATTTCGGTGACCAGGCCGGTCGTGACGTCACGGGCCGATCGGCCATTGACGCACTGGTCACCGCCGAGCCGCCGTCGCCCGCCGACCCCGGATCCGCACAGAATCTGACCGACGTGCTGCCCACCGACACCGGCGTCGCCGAGCCGGCGCCCGCAGGGGACGACGCCGGAGCCGTGCCTGCGGCCACGGTGGTCAATCCTCCCGAAACGGTTTCGGTGACGGCGACCATAGACGGCAGGGTGCTACGCATCGAGCTGTCACCGGCCGTAGCCGAGATGTCCGAGTCTGGGCTGGCTGAGGAGATCCTGACCATCGCGGACGTGGCTCGACAACGGGCGCTGGCCATTCAACAGAGCTTGGTGCTCGAATGTTTCCACGAGCTGGGGATCGACGACGAAGGATTTGTGGCCGAGGCGTTGCGGAGCGGCGTGACGGAATTGCCGTCACCGGCACAGGCGGCGGCGACACAGGCGGAAGTGTTCGCCAGCCGGTACCACAGCGATGACGGCTGACCGCCCCGAGGAACCCCGGCAGTTAGGAAGCCCAGTGAGCACCGAGATGCACCCCCGAGTGGCCGAAGTCATGCGCCAAACCCAGCAGATCCAGTCGATGGTGGACGAAGAGGCGCACACGCTGAGGGCGCAAACCTTCAGGGGCACCGACGAATCCAGCACCGTGCGCGCCACCGTCGATGGCCGCCAGTGGCTGACCGGCCTGCATATCGAAGACGGCTTGCTGCGGCTGGGCGCCCACACCGTTGCTCAGCGCGTGAACGCGGCGGTGCGCGAGGCGCAGGCCCTCGCCGCGGCCGCCACCGAAGCCCAGCAGGAGCGGCTCATGGAGTCGCTTTCCGGCTTCGCCGATTCGCTCGAAGAAGCGATGCGGCCGATGACGGAAATGATGCGGTCGACGGAAACGGAATCGCGGTAGCGGCAACGATTCCGGCCGGGCGGCCGGTCGCTTCACTTCGGGGCGGCTATTTGCGCGCCAGCGCGTGCCACGCCATGTCGACGATGGCCGCACAGTACTCGTCGTCGACGGGAGCGTCGGAGAACAGGACACGAATGTTGAGCGGCGCCAGCACGATCTGGACGGCGGCCAGGGTGTTGACGCCCTCGCGCAGTTCGCCCCGCTCCCTGGCCCGGTCCACGACCGCACGCACCGCGTTGAAATGCGCCCGCCAGAACCTGAGCCGGGTGGCTTCGTCGTGTCCCCCGCGCCGGTCCATGACCAGTGCGCGCAGGAGCGTGCGGCCGACCTCGCTGTTGATCCGGTTGGTCACGTTGCGGGCCAACGCCTGTAGGTCCCCGCGCAACGAGCCGGTGTCGGTTCCCGAACTCACCGTCTCCACGTCGCTGAGCACCGCATCGACGATCAGCTGACGCCGATCTCCCCAGTACCGGTACACCATCGCCACATCGAGGTGATACCGCTCGGCCAGGGCCTCGACGCTGAACCGCTCGACACCCCAACGGGTCAGCTCGTCGAGCACCGCCGGCATCACCCGCGCCCGCACATCCGCGGGGACGGCCGCACGGACCGGCTCGGACGGCTGCATCGACGTCTCCTCACACCTGGTGGTTAAAGGTAGCCGGTCTGGTTCACCAGACGCACGGAGGACGCACCGTCGGGATAGAACTCGGCGATGCTCAGCGACGCGAGGTCGAGGTGCAGCCGGTACAGGATGCCCGGCCCCGCCTCCAGCGCCAGCCGCAGCAGCATCTTGATCGGCGTCACGTGGGACACCACCAGCACGGTCGTGCCCTCGTGCGCGGCGATGATGCGTTCGCGCGCCCGGACGACCCGGTCGAGCACGTCGTCGAAGCTTTCCCCGCCCGGCGGCGTGGTCCCGGTGTCACGCAGCCAGCGGCCGTGCAGCTCCGGGTCGCGCTCGGCGGCCTCGCCGAAGGTCAGCCCCTCCCAGGCGCCGAAATCCGTTTCGATCAGATCGTCGTCGACGGTCACGTCCAGGCCGAGCGCCTTGGCGGCCCGGGCCGCGGTGTCGTACGCCCGCTGCAGCGGCGAGGCGAACACCGCGGAGATCCCGCCGCGCTGCGCCAGATAACGCGCCGCGGCGTCGGCCTGCCGCAGACCCGCTTCGGTGAGGGCCGGGTTGCCGCGGCCGGAGTAGCGGCGCTGCACCGAGAGCTCGGTCTGGCCGTGTCGCAGCAACAGCAGCCTGGTCGGGGTGCCGCGCGCACCGGTCCAGCCGGGAGCCTGCGGGGATTGCGGCGCGGCGGTTTTCGCGGGCTCGGCCGCGGGTCGCGGGGTTTCCTGCGCCGGGTCGCCGGAGGCGGCGTCCATCGCCTCGTTGGCCAGCCGATCGGCGTAGGAGTTGCGGTCCCGCGGAATCCACGTGTAGTCGATCCGCTCGAACCGCGCCGCCAGGTTTCGGGCCTGCCCGTGCAGTTCGATGAGGTCGGGGTGCTTGACCTTCCACCGGCCCGACATCTGCTCCACCAACAGCTTGGAATCCAAGAAGACCGCGGCCTCGGTGGCGCCGAGCTCGAGCGCGTCGCCCAAACCGGCCAGCAGGCCGCGATATTCGGCCACGTTGTTGGTGGCCCGGCCGATGGCCTGCTTGGTCTCCGCCAGCACCGTCGAGCGGTCCGCGGTCCACACCACGGCGCCGTAGCCGGCCGGGCCGGGGTTGCCGCGCGACCCGCCGTCGGCCTCGATCACCACTTTCACTGGTCGAGCCCCTTGAGCCGCAACAGGATCGCGCCACACTCCGGGCAGCGCACCACGTCGTCCTCGGCGGCGGCGGAGATGCGGGACAACTCACCCCGGTCGATCTCGAGCCGGCAGGCACCGCACCGGCGCCCGAGCAACGGCCCGGCACCCGGCCCTCCCCCGGCGCGCTGCCGTTCGTAGAGCGCGGAGAGGGCGGGGTCCAACGCCGCGCTCAGCGTGTCGCGGCGCGACGAATACTCCTGGCGGGCATCGCCGATTTCGGCGAGCGCGGCGTCGAGAGCCTCTTGGGCGCCGGCCAATTCGGCCTCCAGCGCCTCGACCCTGCGCTGCGCATCGTCCAACTGGGACTGCAGCTCCTCGCGGCGTTCCATCACGTCCAGCAGGGAATCCTCCAGGCTGGCCTGGCGTCGCGTCAGGGTCTCCAGCTCGTGCTGCAGATCCGACAGTTGCTTCGCGTCGGGCGTACCGGACTGCAGCAACGACCGGTCCCGGTCTTCGCGCTTCCGGACCGCCTCGATTTCGGACTCCAATCGCGACACGTGGATATCGATGTCCTCCAACGCGATTCGAATAGCGCCCACGCGGTCACCGATGACGTTGAGTTCGCCCTGGACCCGCTCAAGGGCCTGTTGCTCCGCGAGATGGCCGGCCCGGTGCGTGATACGGGCCAGCTCGGCGTCCAGCTTCGACAGCTCGAGCAGCGAACGCTGCTGCGCGATTTCGGCCTTCATCACTGCTCACTCCCGATCTCGTCGTCGCACTGCCCCATGTTCCAGGGGTCGGTGCGGATGGTGCACACCCGCACCGACAGGGCCGCACCAAAATGGGACCGCAGCAGGTCGGCAGCCTGGTCGCACCACGGAAACTCGCTCGCCCAGTGCGCCACGTCGATCAACGCCACGCCGGAGCCCCGCCCATGCTCGTCGGCCGGATGATGCCGCAGGTCGGCCGTGACGTAGGCCTGCACGCCGGCGGCGGCCGCGGTCCCCAGCAGCGAATCCCCGGCGCCACCGCAGACCGCGACCCGGGAGACCGGCATGTCGGGGTCGCCCGCCGCGCGGACGCCCCACGCCGTCCGCGGCAGGGCGGCGCCGACGCGGGACACGAAGTCGCGCAGCGGCTCGGGCCAGGGCAGGGTGCCGATGCGGCCCAACCCGGCGTCGCCGGGCAGGGGCAGCAACGCGAAGACGTCGAATGCCGGCTCCTCGTAGGGATGGGCGGCGCGCATCGCCGCCAGCACGGCGGACCGGATCCGCGCGGGCGCGATGACCTCGAACCGGTCTTCGGCCACCTGCTCGACGGTTCCGACGCTGCCCACCGCGGGCGACGCACCTTCGTGCGGCAGGAACTGCCCGATGCCGCCGACGGTCCAGCTGCAGTGCGAATAGTCGCCGATGTGTCCGGCGCCGGCCTCGAAGACGGCCGCCCGCACCGCATCCGCGTGCTCGCGCGGCACGTAGATCACCCACTTGTCGAGGTCGGGGGCGGCCGTTCGCGGCTCCAGGGCCGCTTCCACGGTCAGGCCGAGCGCCTGGGCCAGCGCGTCGGACACCCCCGGTGAGGCGGAGTCGGCGTTGGTGTGCGCGGTGAACAGCGAACGCCCCGTTCGGATCAGGCGGTGCACCAGCGCGCCCTTGGGGGTGCTGGCCGCCACCGTGTCGACCCCCCGCAGCAGCAGCGGGTGGTGGGCCAGCAGCAGGCCGCCCTCGGGAACTTCGCCGACCACCGCCGGCGTCGCGTCGACCGCGACGGTCACCGACTCCAGCGCATCGTCGGGGTCGCCGCACACCAGGCCCACCGAGTCCCACGGTTCGGCCAGCCGCGGAGGGTAGGCCTCGTCCAGCACGCCGATGACGTCGGCCAGCCGCACGCTCATCGGAGCGCCTCCGCAATCGCCTGGACCAGCAGCGGCCACTCCCGGCGCACCGCGGCCCGCAGATAGCGCTCGTCCAAGCCGACGAAAGTATCACAGCGGCGGATGGCAATCCCCCTGTCCCGCAGGCTCTTTCGAATCAAGCCGGCGTCCGGCATGCGGAACAGCACGAATGGGGCCCGACCGTCGACCACCTCGGCGCCCACCGACTTCAGCCCGGCCACCATCTCGGTGCGCAGCTCCGCCAACCGCACCGCACCGGCCGCCGCTTCGGCGACGGCCTGCCGGCCGCAACATGCCCCGATGGCCGTCAGTTGCAGCGTCCCCAGCGGCCAGTGCGCACGCTGAGTCGTCAAGCGGGCCAACACCTCCGGCGAGCCCAGGGCGTAGCCCACCCGCAGCCCGGCCAGCGCCCACGTCTTGGTCAGGCTGCGCAGCACCAGCACGTCGGGCAGCGAGGCACCGGCCAGCGACTCCGTTTCCCCGGGAATGGAATCCGCGAACGCCTCGTCGACCACCAGGATCCGCCCTGGCCGGCGCAACGCGAGCAGCTGCTCGCGGCTGTGCAACACCGACGTGGGGTTGGTCGGGTTGCCCACCACCACCAGGTCGGCGTCGTCGGGGATGGTCACGCCCTCCAGGCCGAATGGCGGCTCGAGCACGACGTGGTGCACGGGCACGCCGGCGGCCCTGAGCGCGTCCGCCGGCTCGGTGAACGAGGGCGCGACGACGGCCGCCCGCGCCGGACGCAGGTTGGGCAACAACGCGAACCCCTCCGCCGCGCCCGCCAGCGGGAGCACCTCGTCGGCGGCGCGGCCATGCCGCTCGGCGACCGCGTCCTGCGCCGCGCGCACGTCCTGGGCGCTGGGATAGCGCGCCAGATCCGTCAGCCGCGCGGCCAGCCGCCCCATCAGCCACTCGGTCGGCTGCGCGTGCCGGACGTTCACGGCGAAATCCAGCATCCCGGGTGCGACGGCCTGATCACCGTGATAGCGCACCCCAGGCGGGGTCAGGTTCAGACTCGCCATCCGAGAAACACTAGTGGGCGGCGTCCGGGCTCAGCAGCGACACCGTCACACCCGGCCCGGCCCATCGAGGACAATGGTGAGGTGACAGGCACGATCTTGACGGCCCAGCTGGTGATCTTCGACCTCGACGGCACGCTCACCGACTCCGCGGAGGGCATCGTGGCCAGCTTCCTGCACGCACTCGACCATGTCGGGGTCGCGGTGCCCGACGGCGACCTGGTGGCGCGGATCGTGGGGCCGCCGATGGACGACACCTTCCGCACCATGCTGGGCGAGGACGCCGAGCCGGCGATCGCCGCCTTCCGCGCCGAATACGGCAGCCGGGGCTGGGCGATGAACACCCTGTTCGAGGGCATCGAGCCGCTGCTGGCCGACCTGAAGGCCGCCGGTGTCCGGCTGGCCGTGGCGACCTCGAAGCTGGAACCGACGGCCCGGCGCATCCTGGCCCATTTCGGGCTCGATCAGCATTTCGAGGTGATCGCCGGGGCAAGCCCGGACAGCTCCCGCAAGACCAAGGTCGAGGTGCTCGCGCACGCGCTCGAACAGCTGCAACCGCTGCCCGAGCGGGTGCTCATGGTCGGCGACCGCAGCCACGACGTGCACGGTGCGGCCGCCCACGGCATCGACACCGTGGTGGTGGGCTGGGGTTACGGGCGCGACGACTTTCCCGCCGGCGCGGCGGCGGCCGGGTCCACGGCGGTGACGCACGCCGCGACCATCGACGAGCTGCGGGCGGTGCTGGGTGTCTGAGTCGCTGCACGTCACGTTCGTCTGCACGGGCAACATCTGCCGGTCGGTGATGGCCGAGAAGATGTTCGCCGACCAGCTGCGCCGCCGCGGCCTGGCCGACGCCGTGAGGGTGACCAGCGCGGGCACCGGCAACTGGCACGTCGGCGAATGCGCCGACGACCGGGCGGCCGACGTGCTGCGCGCCCACGGCTACTCCGCCGAGCACCGCGCCGCCCAGGTCGACGCCGACCATCTGGCGGCCGACCTGGTGGTGGCGCTGGGCCGCAACCACCTGCGGATGCTGCGCGAGCTGGGCGTAGACGGGGAGCGGGTGCGGATGCTGCGGTCCTTCGATCCGCGTTCGGGCGCCCACGCCCTCGACGTGGAGGACCCCTACTACGGGGACGCGCAGGACTTCGAGGACGTGTTCACCGTCATCGAGGCCTCGCTGCCCGGCCTGCACGCCTGGGTCGACGAGCGACTCGCCCGCAACGGGTCCGGTTGACATGCGTCGGCTGGCATTCCTGCTGCGGCCGGGCTGGATCGCACTGGCGCTGGTGGTCGTCGCCTTCACCTACCTGTGCTTCACGGTGCTGGCGCCCTGGCAGCTGGGCAAGCACAACCGGACGTCGCAGGAGAACCGCCAGATCGAGTATTCCCTCAACACCGAGCCCGTTGCGCTGAAAACACTGTTGCCGCAGCAGGATTCGTCCGCCCCGAACGCGCAGTGGCGCCGTGTCACGGCGACGGGGCACTACCTGCCCGACGTCCAGGTGCTGGCCCGGTTGCGGGTGATCGAGGGCAAGCCGGCGTACGAGGTGCTGGCGCCCTTCGTCGTCGACGGCGGACCCACCGTCCTGGTCGACCGGGGCTACGTCCGGCCCGAGCAGGGATCCCACGTCCCGCCGATCCCCCGGCCGCCCCGCGACACCGTCACCGTCACCGCCCGGCTGCGCGATTCCGAGGCCGTCGCCACCGGCAAAGAGCCCCTCACCGAAGACGGTGCGCTGCAGGTGTATTCGATCAACACGGGGCAGGTGTCCGCGCTCACCAAGGTCCCGCTCGCCGGGTCGTATCTTCAGTTGACCGAGGACCAGCCCGGCGGGCTCGGGGTCATCGGCGTGCCGCACCTGGACGCCGGCCCGTTCCTGTCCTACGGGATCCAGTGGATTTCCTTCGGTATCGTCGCCCCGCTCGGCTTGGGTTACTTCGCGTACTCCGAGCTCCGCGCCCGCCGCCGGGAAAAGGAACAGCGACCGGCGGAGGGGCCGGCGGCGCAGCAGGCCCCGACGACCGTGGAGGCCAAACTCGCCGACCGCTACGGCCGGCGCCGGTAACACAGCGCCCCGGCCAGCATCGCCGCGCCCGCCTGCACCAGGCGCGACAGCGCCACCGCGCGGCGCAGGTCGGCCACCGTCGGCTCGTGGCCGTCACCCAGCGTGGGCCGGATCTGCAGCTCGTGACGGTACTGGGTGGGCCCGCCCAGCCGCACCCCGAGCGCCCCGGCGAAGGCCGCCTCGACCACGCCGGCGTTGGGGCTGGGGTGACGGGCGGCGTCCCGACGCCAGGCCCGCACCGCCCCCGACGGTGACCCGCTGACGAAGGGCGCGAACGCCACCACCAGCGCCGCGGTCACCCGCGCGCCCACATAGTTGGCCGCGTCGTCCAATTTCGCCGCGCCCCAACCGAATCGGGCATAGCGCGCCGATCGGTAACCGATCATCGAGTCCAGCGTGTTGATGCCGCGGTACGCCAGCACCCCGGGCGCCCCGCCGACAGCCGCGCACAGCAGTGGCGCCACCTGGGCGTCGGAAGTGTTTTCCGCGACCGATTCCAGCGACGCACGGGTCAGGCCGGGGCCGTCCAGCCAGGCCGGGTCGCGCCCGCACAGCGCCGGCAGCAGCCGGCGCGCGGCTTCGATGTCTCCGCGTGCCAGCAGGTCCGACATCTCCAGGCCGGTGCGCGCCAACGTGGTTCCACCCACCGAGACCCAGGTGGCCGCGGCGGTAACCGCGATCGAGGCGGGCCGGCCGGCGCGGTCGGCGGTGCGTTGCAGCGCGGCGCCGAGCAATCCCACCGCCCCGACCAGGGCGCCGACGTGCAGCACGCCGGCTGCCCGGCTGTCGCGGTAGGTCACCTGCTCCAGCCCCGCGGCGAGTCGGCCGAACGCCGCGACCGGATGCCCCCTCGCCGGGTCGCCGAGCGCGACGTCGGCCAGATATCCGGCCAGCACGCCGGCCAGCCGGGTCCGCGTCGCAACCACCCCGGCAGCGTCTCACAACGCAGCCGTCGCGACGACAAGCGCTGCCTAGGCCATGGCGAAGATGCCCGCGACGATCACCGCGGCGATCAGCACGACGATCACCCACCACATCAGGAGGGATGACTCGAACGCGCCCGCCGCTGCGGTCGCCCGGTGGCGCGCCGGGCCGGTGGCCGAGACGCCGAATTGGGTGCTCATCTGGCTAGGCGTGCCCGTTTTCGGGCGGATGTAACGTCCGGGACGTGGTTGACTCGAAGCCATGGCGTCGTCCGCGATGAAGCGGCCCGCGACCCGGGTTGCCGACCTGCTAAACCCGGCGGCGCTGCTGTTGCCGGCCGCGAACGTGATCATGCAGTTGTCCCTGCCCGGCGTCGGTTACGGCGTGCTGGAGAGCCCGGTGGACAGCGGCAACGTCTACAAGCATCCATTCAAGCGGGCCCGCACCACCGGCACCTACCTGGCGGCCGCCACTATCGGCACCGAGTCCGACCGCGCGTTGATCCGAGGCGCGGTGGACACCGTGCACCGGCAGGTCCACTCCACGTCGTCGAGCCCGGTGTCCTACAACGCTTTTGACCCCAAACTGCAGCTGTGGGTGGCGTCGTGCCTGTACCGCTATTTCGTCGACCAGTACGAGTTCCTGTACGGCCCCCTCGACGACGACGCTGCCGACGCCGTGTATCTCGACGCCAGGCGGCTGGGCACCACGCTGCAGGTGCCCGAACGCATGTGGCCGCCGGACCGGGCGGCGTTCGACGAGTACTGGAAGCGCTCGCTCGACGAGCTGCGCATCGACCCGTCGGTGCTGGAGCACCTGCGCGGCGTGGCGTCGCTGGCCTTCCTGCCGTGGCCGTTGCGCGTGCTGGCCGGCCCGTTCAATCTGTTCGCGACGACGGGGTTTTTGGCTCCGGAGTTTCGCTCCTTGATGCGGCTGGACTGGTCGCAGGCACAGCAGCGTCGGTTCGAGTGGCTGCTGTCCGCACTGCGGCTGGCGGACCTCTTCCTGCCGCACGGGACCTGGATACTTGGCTACCGGATCTACTTGTGGGACATGCGCTTTCGGGCGCGACGCGGCCGGCGGATCGTCTAGCGCCGCACGGTCGCGAAGAACGCGCGCACATCCTCGACGAACAGCTCCGGTTGCTCGAAGGCGGCGAAGTGTCCGCCGCGGTTCATGGTCGTCCAATGCGTGATGTTGTAGACCGGCTCGCACCACGACCGCGGGGCGCCCAGGATCTCTTTGGGGAAAGCCGCGACCCCGGTGGGTAATTCGACGCGACCCAGCTGCCCCCAGGCCCTGAAGCTCTCCCAGTACAGCCGGGCCGAGGACGCGCCGGTGTCGGTCACCCAATAGACCATGACGTTGTCGAGAAGCTCGTCTCGGGTGAACACGTTTTCGGGATGGCCGTCGCAATCGGCCCACGCCCAGAACTTCTCGACGATCCACGCCAGCTGCCCCACCGGCGAATCGGCCAGCCCGTAACCCAGCGTCTGCGGCCGGGTCGACTGCTGCTTGGAATAGCCGGTGCCCCACTCGCGGTGCTCGGCCAACGCGGCCAGCGCCCGCTGCTCTTCTTCCGTCGGATTCTTCAGGGATTCCGGCGCGGGCCGCCCGATCGGCATGTTGAGGTGGATCGCCGCGCAGTGGCCCTGGTTTCGGCCGATCTGCGTCGTCACGGCGGCGCCCCAGTCGCCGCCCTGGGCGCCGTAGCGGTCGTAGCCCAGGCGCAGCATCAGCGCCTCCCAGGCGTCGGCGATCCTCTCCACGCCCCAGCCCGTGCGGGTGGGTTTGCCGGAGAATCCGTATCCCGGCAGCGACGGGCAGATCACGTGGAAGGCGTCCTCGGCGCGCCCGGACGCCGGATTGGTCAGTGGCTCGATCACCTTGTGGAACTCGACGATCGAGCCGGGCCAGCCGTGGGTGATCAGCAGCGGGAACGCGCCGTCGTGCGGGGAGCGCTGGTGAATGAAATGAATGTCGAGCCCGTCGATCTCGGTGGTGAATTGGTCGAAGCGGTTGAGCCCGGCTTCGCGTGAGCGCCAGTCGTATTCGTCGGCCCAATAGCCGGCCAGGTCGCGGGTGTAGGCCAGCGGCACGCCCTGGCTCCAGTCGTCCACGCATTCGGCCTCCGGCCAGCGGGTGCGGGCCAGGCGCGAGCGCAGGTCGTCCAGGACGTCGTCGGGCACGTCGATGCGAAACGGTTCCACGGGTTCACCAGCCACGCCCATGAGGCTGCCACACCGGCGCGAACCACAGAAGAACCCCGTCATCAGCCGAGCCATGTGCCATCATTCGGGCGTGTCCCTTCGTGCCCGCGCCGTGGCCGCGTGGCACATTCTGGGACCCGGGTTCGTCACCGGATCGTCCGACGACGACCCGTCGGGCATCCAGACCTACAGCCAAACCGGCGCCCAGTTCGGTTATACCCAGCTGTGGGTGGCCGCCTGGACCTACCCGTTCATGGGTGCGATCCAAGAGATCTGCGGACGAATCGGCATGGTCACCGGCAGCGGCCTGGCGGCGGTGCTGCGCGAACACTATTCACGCCGCGTGCTCTACGTGGCCGTGTCGCTGCTGTTGATCGCCAACACCGTCAATGTCGGGGCCGACCTCGGCGCAATGGCGGCCACCGGCCAGCTGCTGATCCACGCCCCGATGTTGGCGTGGTTGGCGGTGATCGTCGCGATTTCGCTCGTCCTGCAGATCACGGTGCCCTACCCGGCATACGCGCGGTTCCTGAAGTACGTGTGCCTGAGCCTGTTGGCCTACGTCGTGGCAGCGTTCGTCGTCCAGCATCCGTGGTGGCCGACGGTGGCGGTCAGCGCGTTCACCCCGCACATCGAATGGTCGCGCGACTACGCGCTGAACATCGTGGCGGTGCTCGGAACCACCATCACGCCCTACTGCTTTTTCTGGGAGGCCGACCAGGAGGCCGAGGAGGACTTCGCCCGCGGCCGGATGCAGTTCTACGGCAAGGGCGTGCCGGTCGTGCTCCAAAGCGACATCCGCGACATGCGCGCCGACACCGCCGTCGGGATGGGCTTCTCCAACATCGTGCAGTTCTTCATCATCTTGACGTGCGCGTCCGTGCTGCACCCGGCAGGCGTGGTAGCCGTCGACACCCCCGACCAGGCGGCGCTGGCGCTGCGGCCGCTGGCCGGCGACCTGACCTATCTGCTGTTCGCGATCGGGATCATCGGCGTCGGCTTCCTGGCCGTGCCGACGCTGAGCGGCTCCGCCTCCTACGCGCTCTCGGAGGCGCTGGGCTGGAAAGCCGGGCTGGGCTACACATTCCGCGAGGCGCGCGCCTTCTACGTGGTGATCGCCCTGGCGACGCTCTTCGGTGTCGGACTGAATTTCATCGGGATTCCCCCGTTCCGGATGCTCTACTACGCCGCCGCGGTCAACGGCGTGCTCGCCCCGCCCTTGATGGCGATGATCACGCTGGTCGGCAACAACCGGGCGATCATGGGCCGGCACACCAACAACCGGTTTGCCAACGTCATGGGATGGGCCATCGTCGCGATCATGGGCGTGTGCGCCCTGGCCCTGATCGCGTCGCTGATCGTCGGCCGGTGAACAGTGAGGAGCCGACGAGTCCGATGAGTGGGCGCGGACGGTATCGAACCGCCGACCGCTGGTGTGTAAAACCAGAGCTCTACCACTGAGCTACGCGCCCGTGCCCCGGGGAGGCTACACGCCCCAAGCCCGAGCACCCAAAACTCAGTCCCGCAAAGCCGCCAGCGCGTCGGTCCACAGCCCCTGGTTGCGGGATTCGCCGGGCTGTTTGCACTCGGCGAACCGGATGATGCCGGTGCGGTCGATCACGAAGGTGCCGCGGTTGGGGTACCCGGCCTCGTCGTTGAACACGCCATAGGCCTGGCTGACCTCGCCGTGGGCAGGACGTTTTCATTCGAGGTCAACCGCACCAGCACCGCGCCCGCCGCGACGTTGTTCCGGCTCGTGACCGACGGCGCCAACTGGTCGAAGTGGGCCAAGCCCATCGTCGTGCAGTCGAGCTGGGCGCGGCAGGGCGATCCCGCGCCCGGCGGGATCGGGGCCATCCGCAAGGTGGGACTGTGGCCGGTACTGGTGCAGGAGGAGACCGTCGAGTACGAGCAGGATCGCCGGCATGCCTACAAGCTCATCGGCCCCCCGACCCCGGCCAAGGACTATTCGGGTGAGGTGGTGTTCACGCCGAACCCGGCCGGTGGAACCGACATCCGCTGGACCGGTTCGTTCACCGAGGGTGTGCGCGGGACGGGTCCGGTGGTGCGTGCCGCCATGGCCGGTGCGGTCCGATACTTCGCCAGCCAGCTGGTGAAAGCGGCCGAACGTGAATCTGGCAGCGCGCGATAAGGGCAGCGGCGAATTGCTTTGTGTGCGTGGCTTGCTCGCGCTCGTTGCGTATTTGAGCGCGTAACGATCAGCAGCCCGCTGCGAACTGCTTTCTCGCGGCGCTTCTCACTCAAGCGTGAGGTCGCCAACCTCTCACCAGCTGCAAACCAGACCTCCCGGGGACTGGGTGCAGGTGCACCCCGACGTGGTTAACGCACTGCAGGTGATCATCAGGGCAACGATGATTCTGGTGACTTGCGACATGACTCAACTCCGTCATCCTCGTGCTGAACTTAATGCCCGAGGGCATTAACGTTCCGCTCGTCGGAGTCGGATCGTCAGGGTCTTTCGACCTCAAATTCCGCCGTACCCCGTGGCCGGCCGGCGTGCAGCCACCGCATCGATCCCACCGCCGGGGCGGGGTGGCCGTTGGTTTCCACAGCCGGTGCGGGCGCGGCACACGATGGCGCCGGTTAACGTCTCGCTTGGGCGATTGTCTTTCGCACCGGTCGACGGGCGTTACCCACGGATGGTCACGTCGTACGCTTTTCGCTTTCATACTTCTGCGTCATGTGCGCGACGGCGTCCAGCTGCGATTGCGCCAGGCTGTCGCGGGCCTGTCCGGCTCGCGCGGCGGCATCCAGCGTCGGTTGCGCCTGGCCCTGAAAATGCGGCATGACTTCGGCGGCGAACAACTCGGCCGATCGTCGCGTGGCGGCCGGGTTGGCCCACTCGTGGCCCATCTGCAGCATGCAGCCGAACCCGCCGGATTGATCCCACAGGCGCTGCACCTGCTCGCGCGCCCGCTCGGGCGTACCGATGACGCCCGCCCCGTTGTCGTTGATGACGTCGATCATCTCGTCGAGCTGCTCGCCCGGCATCGTCATCTGCGGGAAGGCGGCCACTTTCTGGAAGTAGCGGAACCATGGCTCGATGCCGAACTTGACCTCTTCCCGGGCCTGCTTCTCGGTCTCGGCGAGGTGGAACAGGCCGACCAGGCTCCAGTTCTTGCGGTCGACCTGGGTGCCGAAGGCCGCCGCGCGCTCCTCGACGATGCCCCAGTGATAGGAGAGCGCGTTGAAACCCTCGACGGTCAGCGTCGCCCCGATGGACAGCAGGCCGATGCCGTGCTTGCCCGCCAGCCGTGCACCGGTTGGCGACGCGACCGCGGCGACCGACAGCGGGATTCCGCCGTCCGAGTACGGGGCGAGTTGCAGCTGGGCGTCGAACAACTGGTGCGTGGCCGTCTTGGCGCTGACCGTCTCCCCCGCCAGCAGCCGGACGACGATGTCGAGGTTCGTTTCGAGCAGCTCGCGGGTGTCCGTGGGGGTGAGGCCGATCATCGACGAGTCGCTGGGCAGTGAACCCGGACCCACGCCGCCGATGATCCGGCCATGGGTGAGGTGATCCAGCAGCATCAGCCGATCGGCGGCCCAGAGCGGGTTGTGGTACGAGAGCGAAATGACCCCGGTGCCAAAGCGAATCCGCTTGGCGCGTTCGGCCGCGGCGGCGATGAAGATCTCCGGCGAGCTGATGATCTCGCTGCCCGCCGAGTGGTGTTCGCCCAACCAGACTTCGTCGAAGCCGAGTGCGTCGAGGTGCTCGATGAACTCGAGGTCACGCTGCAAGGCGAGCGTCGGGTTGGTGCCCGCTCGATGGAACGGGGCGATGAAGTATCCAAACCTGAGCTTCGCCATTGAAGTCCCCTTGCATCCGAGTTGGGCAGAACCATAACCCGAATGCGGTGCCCGGCCTAGGGCGTTGGCGGCGCGACGTTCGGCGAAGTCGGGAGTTTTCAGCCGGCGGGGCCGGGTGATCCCAGCCCCGCCGACTAGGGAGCAAGCCTTGGTCTCGGCGCAGTACGGCCGGTTCAGCCGACGGACGGAGTCGCAAACCCCACCCGCACCGGCGTGCAAGTGGGTCCACTTCTCCTTACCCCGGGTTGCGCGGCGGCAAACGGGATTCGACGCCGTGACTTCCCCCCGAAAACGCCGGTGGCCCATCACGCGGATGGGCCACCGGAACCGCGGCGGGCCTAGCAGTCGAGGCCGGACACGCAGCTGGCCAGGGTGGCCACGTGGGTGCCGCCGGTCGTCGCCGCCGCCGTGCTGGACGGCGTGTGCGCCGCCGGTGCCGACGCGCCGCCCGCCGGGTCAACGCCGACCCCGCCGAATCCCACCGCCAGGGCGATCGCGGACATCCCGCCGAACACTGCAACCGCCGTCTTGATCTGCGCCTTCATCAACCGCTCCTTCCCGGTGCAGCGCGTCGTGCGTGGCGCGCTTCCATGAAGGCAATAATACACGTGTGCAACTGTTGCTACAAGACACATTGTGCGTAGGGCGTCGAGTGAATACCGCAGCAAGGCACGCCCGGTGACGGCCCTTGATGTAGGGCCGGGGCGGTGCTGGGTGCGGGTGGTGGCGCGAGCGGAAAGCCCTTGCGGCTGAAGGAGTTGGGGCCGATGGCCCATCTCGGGCTAATGGACCATCGGCGAGCCAAATCGTATCCGCTGACAACTGTTGTCATGCGGGAATTTACAAACGTGGCAATAAGAAATTTTCTTATTCGTAAATTGGATAACCACCCCGGGCGCCGTGCTGGGCCCGAAACCCGGATCGTGTTGCCGTCCAACGCCTTCGGCAGCGGCGAGCACGGATCCGCCGGCTAATCCTCCTTGGTGATGAGCTTTCGCAGGGCGACGCGGTCGGGCTTCAGCAACTCCTCGATGCGCGGCCGGTTCACCTCCGCAACGATGATCTCGCCGACCTCCTGGTTCACCTCGCTGAAGATGCCGTGGGACTTCATCTTCGAGGTCTGGTACAGGTTGTCCTCCGTCGGAGTCACGTAGTACACCGCGTCGGCCTTGAAGCGGTGCACGAGCCACAGGTGGATCAGCGTCATCAGCCGCTTCTGGCGCAACTTCTCCGCGAAGGTGTTCTGATCGCGGACGGTCAGGATGCTGCGGCCGTGCCGATCCTTGATGGGGTCGAAGACGACGTTGGCGAGCTGCTCGTCCCCATTGCCATAAATGCCCAGCACCAACACGTCCGAGCCGGCGCGCCGGGGCCGCAACTGCACCCGCAGCTTCTCGCCCAGGTGGTAGTGCTCGCTCCACAGCGTCAGCCATTCCTCGAGCAGCTTCTTGGGCACCTCGGTCTGCACCAGATGCTGATGCTGGGTCGAGCCCTTGCCCATCGCTTTCGTGGTCGCCGTCCGCCCGGAGGACGCCTGCAGCGCCGCATCGCTGCGCGGGCCGCCGACCAGCGTCTGCGGCGTGCGGTACGGCGACTCGACCAGGCGCATCTTGCGCTGCAGCCGGGCCAGCGCCAGCATGCCGTCCTGCTTGAGGGAGGTGGCGAACTCCTCGGCCGCCACGCCGTCGATCTGGTGGCCACCGTAGGTGATGAAGTTGAAGACGAAGCCCATCTTGCCGAGCTCCTCGGGGAAGCGCTTCATCTCCTCGTCGCTCATGCCGGTGGTGTCCCAGTTGAACGACGGCGAGAGGTTGTAGGCCAGCATCTGGTCGGGGAACTTGGCGTGGATCGCCTCGGCGAACTGCCGGGCGTCGGCCAGGTCGGCGGTCTTGGTCTCCATCCACAGGATGTCGGCGAACGGAGCGGCCGCCAGCGACTTGGCGATCGCATACGGGATTCCGCCGCGAATCTGGTAGTAGCCCTCCGGCGTCTTCGCCAGCTCGCAGTCCCACGGCGGGTCCGCCCCAAGCTCCTTCGCCTTCTCCCGGGCCGCGTACAGCGACGCGGACTCGGAGAACTGGCGCCACTGCTCGGGGCTCATGCCGACGGGCTCGTCCTCCCTCTCGCCGAATGCGAGCACCTCGGCAACGGCCTCGCCGTAGGTCATCAGCCCGGCGTCGTCCTCCCAGGCGGCCACGAACCGCGACTCGACCTGGTCGAACAGGTCGTCGATCGAGTCGTGGCCGTCCTCCCGCCGCGCATTCACCGCGTCGGAGATCAGGCCCTGGATGCCCTGGCGCTCGAGCCAGGCCGTGGCGGCGGCGTACTCGGAATCGGCCAGCGCGTAGAGGAGGTGGCCGTTGAGCTCCTTGACGCCCAGCTCATAGAACCGCCGGACCATCGCCAGGAAACACGCCTTGTACGAAGGGATGTTGAGGTTGGTGGCGCCGAGCAGGAACGGCTGGTCGCGCTCGTCGGCACGGCTGTCGATCAGGTTGGCCGCCTCGGCGTCGGTGCGCGCGACGATGATCCCCGGCACGCGCATGATGTCCAGCTGGAAGCGAGCCGCGTTGAGCCGCTTGATCTGTTCGTCGGACGGCACCAGCACCTTGCCGCCCTGATGACCACACTTCTTGGTGCCCGGCCGCTGGTCCTCGATGTGGTAGCCCGCCACACCGACCTCGACGAAACGGCGGATCAGGTTGCGCACGTGCGGATCACCGCCGTGGCCGGTGTCCGCGTCGGCGATGATGAACGGGCGATAGTCGTACGCGGGTGTGGTGGCTCGCTGCTGCTCACTCATGTTCAGGCGCAGGTACTGCTGATTGCGGTCGGCGGTGAGCAGGGCGCGCACCAGCACCGCGGCGTCGTCGGGCACCTGGCTCAGGGGGTAGCTGGCGAGGTCGGGGCCGGGGTCTTCGGTGGTGGAACCCTTGGCCGAGGTCGCCCAGCCGCCGAGGTAGATGCCCTCGATGCCCATCCGCTTCATGGCCACCGCCTGGCCGGGCGAGTAGGGGCCGAAGGTCGTGATGCTCTTCTTGGCGGCGAACAGTTCGCGCAGCCGGTCGTAGAAGGCCGCCGCCGCGTTGCGCGCCACCGGATAGTCGGTGGGGATGGTGCCGCGTTGCTCGACTACCTGGCGGGCGTTGTAGAGGCGGGTGATGCCGGCGAAGCGCGGGCCGTCCATGTACCGCTGGGTGGCGGCGATGTCGTCTGCGAACGATGTCCGGACCTCGGTGTCCGAGTCAATGATGGCCATGGCCGTGAGCTCCTCTTCGGCGAGATTCCCCTGAAAACGAGAGTCTATCCCCGGAACAGGCCGTTCAATCAGGGGTCAAAAGACCCGAGCCAAAACTGTTGTCGTGCCGTATTCCGACAGCCATCGAGCGCCTCCCCCGGCCGGGGAGTGGCCGCCGATCGGGGCGGGTCGCGCACCGGGGCGACCGCTCGAGGTCGCAACGTCTTGCAGCGCAGTCTCTTTCGTCATTTCGGCCCGCCGGCCGCGCGTCGGCTGAGCCAGTCGCGCTGGCGACGCACGAACTCCGCGTCGACGACATGTCCGTGGCCCGGGACGTAGCGGGCTTCCGATCCGCCGAGTGCAAGCACCCGATCGAGGGATGCCGGCCACGCGGCGAGGTCGGAGTCCGCGTCGATGGCCGGATCTCCGGACTCTTCGATCAGATCACCGGTGAAGACGACGATCGGGTGGTCCGGGTTCGTCCCGGGCACCACCACCACCAGATCGGACGTGGTGTGGCCGCGGCCGGGGTACGCAACCTCGACGGTGCGGTCGCCGAGGTCGATGACCGCGTTGTACAGCCCCCGGTCGGGGCGACGCAGGGCCGCAATCGCGCGGTCGATCGCGCGGGGTTCGGCGCCGTGGCGCAGCGCGTCGTCGCGGAGCGCGCCCGTCGCCGAGGACAGCGCGCCGACGACTCCGGGCGCGCAGTAGAGCTCCGCCCCGGCGAACACCGACGAGCCCAGGACATGGTCGAAATGCTTGTGTGTCAACACAATATGAGTGACTGGGCGTCCAGCGAGCCGCCGTACGTCGGCGTCGATCGCCGCCGCCTCGGTGAGGGTGGAGCCGGTATCGACGAGGAGCACCCCGGTGCTCCCCCACGCCAGCCCGACCGTGACATCGCAGAACGGCAGCCGGGTGCGGTGCACTCCCTCGCTCAGCCGTTCCCAGGTCAACTGCACGGCTTCCGACGGTAGCGCCGGATCGGTGGCACGACTATGGCACACGACTATCGCGGGAAAGTGGGTTTCTGGCGTCGTTGCTCTGGCTATGTTGCACCCATGGCTGTCACCGAATCCCGAGAAGTCGTCATCGAGGCCACCCCCGATCAGGTCATGGACGTCTTGTTCGACCTGGAGTCGTTGCCCGACTGGTCCTCGGTGCATCAAACCGTCGACATCCTCGAGCGCGACGACGAGGGTCATCCGCTCAGGTCCCGGCAAGTGGTCAAACTGGTGGGCTTCACCGAGGAGCAGGTGTTGTCCTACGTGGTTCACGACGACGGTGTCAGCTGGACGCTGGACAGCGCCAAACAGCAGCGCGCGCAGGAGGGCCGGTACACGCTGACCCCCGACGGGGATTCCACCCGCGTCCGTTTCGACCTCACCGTCGACCTACTGATGCCGGTTCCGGGGTTCCTGCTCAAGCGGGGCACCAAAAGCCTGATGGACACCGCCACCAAGGGCCTGCGCAAGCGGGTCCTGGAGGTGAAGAAGGCCGGAAGCTAGCACCTTTTCTACGGCGCCCAGGTCGGCGACACTTTCCCTATGAAAACCATGACGGCAGGCAGCCCTCGGCGGATCGCATTCGCCATGGCGGCGCTGGCGCCGGTGCTGGGCATGGCCGGCTGCGGCGGGCACGGCGACACCCGGATGACGGCGCCGTCGACGCCGAAGGTGACGACCCTCGGGCGCAGCGTCCCGGCCGCGCCCGCCGGCGGACCGTTGAGCATCGCCAGCCCGGCGTTCGCCGACGGCGCGGCGATCCCCGTGCAGTACACCTGCAAGGGCGCCAACATGGCGCCGCCATTGACATGGTCGGCCCCGCTGGGCGCGGCGCTCGTGGTCGACGACCCCGACGCCGTCAACGGGCTGTACGTGCACTGGGTCGTCACCGGAATCGCTCCGGGCAGCGGCAGCACCGCCGACGGTCAGACGCCCGCCGGGGCGACCACCCTGCCGAACACCTCCGGACAGCGCGCCTACCAAGGTCCGTGTCCGCCCGCGGGAACCGGCACCCACCACTACCGGTTCACGCTCTACCAGCTTCCCAACGACTACCGGTTGCCCGACGGCCTGGCCGGCGTCCAGGCGGAGAACACGATCGCCGGCGCCGCGACCGCGCAGGCGCAGCTCACCGGAACCTTCGGCGGCTGACCGCGCTTCAGGCCATGTCGTCGAGCGCTTGAAAGCCGGCGTTGTAGCCGGGCGTGAAGGTGATGCCCGGCCCGCCGTGGCATCCCGCACCGCCGAGGTAGAGGCCGTCGATCGGGATCGGCAAGTCGAGGAATCCCTTGGGGCCCGGCCTGTTCGGGCCCATCAAGTCCGGATGCAGCAGGCCGTGGCAGAAGTCACCGGCGGGCGCGCCGAACATCGTGTTCATGTGGTAGGGGGCGAACGTGATGTGGCGGATCACGATGTCCCTGAAGTTGGGCGCCAGCCTGGTGATCTTGTCGATAACACGCTGTGCCATCTCGTTTTTGAGTCGCCCATGGTCCTGTCGGTCGACTTCGACCGGGAACGCGTACGCGTAGGCGCTGGCGGCGTGCTTGCCGGGCGGCGCCATGCCCGGATCATGCACCGACGGTATCTGCATTCCCATCGACGGGTTGTCCGGCACGATGCCCCGCCGGCAGTTCTCCCAGTGCAGCTGCTGCTCCTCCGGAGCGCCGAAGATTCCGACCGACTGCTGCATGCCCTCTTCGTTCAAGAACTCGTAGGGGGCGGCGAATTCGGGCAGTCCGTCAAGGGCGAAGTGGATCTGCACGAAGGAGGCCCGGTGGTCACGGCCGGACAGCCGCGAGATCAGCTCCGCCGGAACATGCTCGCGCGCAACGAGGTCGGTGAGCGTGACGTCCGGCGCGAGGTTGGATACCACGATCGGCGCGGTGATCGTCGACCCGTCGCGCAACCGCACCCCCGTCACCGCGCCGCGCTCGACGAGGATCTGCTCCACCTTGGTGCGGAAGCGGATCTCACCACCGTGGGAGACGAAGAGCTCCCGCAGGTGTTCGGTGAGGGCGCCGATGCCGCCCTTGAGTTTGGTCATCATCGCCGTGGAGTCGTCCGGCACCGCCAGGGCGAAGGCCAGGCAGGTGGCGCTTCCCGGTGTGTAGGGGCCGCGGTAGGTGGAGTTGATCGCGAGGAACGCGAGCATTCCCCGCATGACCGCGTGCTTGTCCTTGTCCGGCAGGTATCGGTCGATGACGTCCATCGCCGACCCGAACAGCATCTCGTGGATGGCCCGCCGTTCGGCGTCGTTGGCCGCGCACGCGTACATCTCGTCGAGGGTCTTCGGTGGTGTGCGAACGTCGAAGCGCCCCAGCGCCTTGGCGGGACCCTGGCTCCACCCGATCAGTTCGGCCATGCCGGTGACGGCCTCGACGCCGTGCTTCTCGCTCAGGTGAGTCATCAGCTGCATCGGGTCGCGGTAGAAGACCATCGGTTCCTCACCGCGGTCGCCGATGTTGGTCGACATCACGTCCGGCTCCACCCTGGGCAACGTGTCCAGCCCGAGGTCCTTGGTGACCTGGCTCGCCGTCGGGAACTGCACGGAACCGGCGATCTCGTAACGGAAGCCGTCGATCAGCTCGACGGTCGCCGCCATGCCGCCCGCGTAGGTGTTGGCTTCCAGGCACAGCGTCCGCAGGCCCGCGCGCTGCAACACCGTCGCCGCGGTCAAGCCGTTGTGGCCCGCTCCCACGACGATCGCGTCATAGTCCGCCATGGCTTCCTCCCAGGGGTCGGCGCGTGACAAGAATATGTCAGTACTGACATAATTGGAAGATGTCAGTCCTGACGCGCTCCGATCGGCTCGGATACCATCCCGGTGGGATGAGCGCGCCGACGAACCGCCACGAGCTACGCCGACGATCGACGCACGAGGCACTGCGCCACGCGGCATTGAACAGCTTTGCGCGCAAGGGATTCGCCAACGTCACCGTGACCGAGCTGGCCCGCGAGGCCGGCGTCACCGAACGGACGTTCTTCCGCCACTTCCCCACCAAGGAGGCGGTGCTCTTCCAGGACTATGAGACGCAGCTGGAATGGCTGGCCGAGGCGCTCGCGGGGCGGCCCGCCTCGGAGTCGCTCTTCGACGCCGTGCTCGCGAGCGTCGCGGCCTTCCCGCACGATCTCGAGGTGGTTCGCCAGGCCGCGACGGCCCGCGCGGAGTTGATCAGCGCCGAGCGGATCGAGAGCCATCTGCGTGTCGTGCAAGCGTCGTTCGCGCAGGTGCTGACCGCCTTCGTCAAGCGGCGCAACCCGGACGTGGCGGATATCGACCTGCTCGCCGAGGTCGCCGGCTCGGCCCTGGCGGCGGCTCTCGTTGTGGCGGTGGAGAATTGGGGCCGCAACGGATGCACCGGCGATCTCGGCGAACTGGTGGCGTCCAGCCTGGCGCTGCTGCGCTCGGGTTTTGCGCTGCTCGCCTGATCCCGTTGAGTGTGCGCCCACGGTGGCGACACGCCGAGCAACGGCGCCGTGTGCGCACACTCGAAGCCGTCAGCGCACACTCAAACGTTCCGCGCGCTCTCGACGGCGGCCTCGACGAAGCGGCGCAGCACGGCGTTGCGGGCGCGCGGCAGAAACGCCAGCGAGACCGGGCTCTGGGGTGCACCCCGCAGCGCGACGAATCGGACGCCGGGGTGGATGTTGCGGCGAACGGCGACGTCGGGGATCACGCCGATGCCGCGGTCCGCGGCGACGGATTCCAGCCATTCGTCGAAGTTGGCTGTCTCCACAATGGCTTTCGGCCCTTCGTCCGCCGGCCACGACCACGGCCCGGTGGTCCCGCTGGTGGTGTTGACGACCAGCGGCCACTGCGGCACCTCAGCCCAGTCCAACTCGCTTCTGCCGGCCAACGGCGAGTGGACCGAACACACGGCCACCCGGGTCTCGTCGAACAGGTGCATGACCCGGACGGCCGTTGACGTCACCTGCCCGCGGACAACGGCGACGTCGACCCGGCCCTGTTGCACGGCGCTGAGCGCATCGTCGGTACGGACCAGCCGTACCGTCGTCCCGGTGGCCCGCTCGAAACGGGCCACGGTGTCCTGCGCCCACGGGTCGGGTAGCAACCAGCTGAAGCCGAGGCCGATGCTCGCCTGCCGGCGTACGGCGCCGAAGGCACGCTCCAGCTCCGCGAGGAGCCGCTCGACGTGGTCGAGGAACGCCCGCCCGGCCTGAGTGGTCTCGACGTGCCGCGACGTGCGGTCCACCAGCGTGACGCCGAGTGCGTCTTCCAGCTGGCGGATGGTACGGCTGAGCGCCGGTTGGGTGATGCGGAGTTCGTCGGCGGCCCGGGTGAACGAACTGAGCCGCGCGACCGCCTCGAAGGCGCGCAGGTGGCGCAACTCGACCCTGCCGCTCTCCGTGACGCCCATGCCTGACAAGCATAGATCGATGACAGCGGGCATTTCACAGGCGCTCGCTGCGAACCTACCGTCATTGCCAGAACATCAATCGGAGGAGACGAAATGCCGCTGCTGTACATCGACCTCATCGAGGGCCGCACGCCGTCGGAGGTCCGGGCGCTGCTCGACGCCGTTCACGACGCCGTCGTCGAAGCGTTCGGCGTGCCCCCGCGGGACCGCTACCAGGTGGTGCGGACCCATCCGGCCCACGAAATCGTCGCTTTGGATACCGGGCTCGGCATCACCCGCTCGGCGCAGCAGGTGATCGTGCAGGTGGTGAGTCGGCGGCGCACGCGGGCGATGAAGGAGAAGTTCTACGAGCTGCTGGCCGGCAACCTGGCGGAGCGGTGCGGGCTCGACGGGTCCGACCTGATCGTCTCGGTCACCGAAAACGGCGACGAGGATTGGTCTTTCGGCCACGGCCGGGCGCAGTTTCTCACCGGGGAGCTGCGATGAGCCTCGACACACGAGTCACCAGGCTCTTCGGCATCGAACACCCCGTCGTGCTCGCCCCGATGGCGATGATCTCCGGGGGGCGGCTGGCGGCCGCGGTGACGGCGGCCGGCGGCCTGGGCCTCATCGGCGGCGGCTACGGCGACACGCAATGGCTGCGGCGCGAATTCGCCCGAGCCGAGGGGGCAAATGTCGGATGCGGGTTCATCACCTGGAGCCTGACCCGCCAGCCCGGGCTGCTCGACGAGGCCCTGGAGCGGCGGCCCGCCGCGATCATGCTGTCCTTCGGTGAGCTGCAGCCGTTCGCCGATCGCGTTCGCGCCGCGGGCGTCCCGCTGATCGCGCAGGCGCAGACGCTCGACCACGCGCGCCGGGCCCTGGATGCCGGCGCGGACGTCGTCGTGGCTCAGGGCGGCGAGGCGGGCGGGCACGGCATGACCCTTCGGTCCACCTTCACGCTGGTGCCCGACGTCGTCGACCTGGTCGTCGAACGCGCACCGGGCACGCCGGTGCTGGCCGCGGGCGGGGTCAGCGACGGGCGCGGCCTGGCCGCCGCGCTGGCGCTCGGCGCCGACGGCGCGCTCGTGGGCACCAGGTTCTGGGCGTCGCCGGAGGCGTTGGTGTCGCCGAGGGCGCACGAGCGGGCGCTGACGGCAAGCGGTGACGACACCTTTCGCACGCGCGCCTATGACCTTGTGCGGCGGCTGGATTGGCCGGAAGACTACAACGCGCGGGCGCTGGGCAACGCCTTCCTCGACAGGTGGCACGGCAACGAGGACCGGTTGGCGGCGTCGCTGCCCGACGCGGTGGCCGAGTACGAAAATGCCGTTGCGGCAGAGGACTTCGACACCGCGGCCATACTCGTGGGCGAGGGGGTGGGGCTTATTCGCCACGTCCGGCCCGCCGCCGACATCCTGGCCGACATGGTCGAGCAGGCCGCCCGGATCCTCAACCGAACGGCCTCAGTACAGCGGTGACCAGTCCGACGTCCGCAGCAGCCGGCTCTGCCACTGGTCGCGGTACTGCAGGGCGTCGAACATGTAGCTGCCGGGCCCCCGGTGCTCCGGCGGGATCTCCTTGGTCAGCAGGTGGACGAGCGCCGCGTAGTTGTTGGAGTCGTCGATCTTCTGCCACAGCATGGCCTCCCGGCGCCGGTGGCTCCCATGTGCCACCTGGAAACACGCCTGGATGTCGAGGATGCGCATCCTGGCCGGCGCCTGGGACAGCGGCCGATAGTAGATTTCGTCCCACGACCGGATGTAGTCGTCGAGCGGCGCGGACGGCCAACCGGTGTCTTCCATGAACATCGTCAGCGGGTGCGTCTGGCCCGTCGTGGGCACGCCGGCCAGATCGACCGACTGCAACGGTGACCAGTTGACCGGCAGCAGCAGCTTGCCCGTCACTTCGTGGCGAAGGTTGTCCAGTTTGCGCATCCATGGGCGCAGGTCTCCGCTTCGAGTCCGGCGCGCGAGCCTTTCCCAGGCCGCGCCGTCGGCGATGCCGGTGATGGTGACCACGTTGTAGGACGGCCCAGACCCGTGGGCGTGGTTGGTGTACCAGAGCAGCCGCGCTTCATCGCCGGCGGCGAGCGTGGGCATCCAGCCCTCGCGGTAGGCCGCCTCGAATTCGTCCTGCCGTGCGCCGACCACCTGGTGGGTCTCGTGGAGGAACAGCATCGACACTCCTTGGTTTCAGCCCTGAATGGCGATCAGCGTGGCGAGCTGGCGGCGGCTGACCTTGCCGGTCGAGCTATAGGGGATGTCGTCGACGAGCGCCAGCCGCTCGGGCAGCTTGAAGTAGGCGAGCGACTCGCGGCAGTGCGATCGCAGATCTTCCAGAGTCACTGGGGCGCAAGCCACCACCGCAGCTCCCACCCGCTGGCCGAGCTCGTCGTCGGCGATTCCGGCGACCGCGACGTCACGTACCGCCGGGTGGGAACGCAGCGCTTCCTCGACTTCGGTCGGCCCGAACTTCTCGCCCCCGCGATTGATGGTGTCGCTGAGCCGTCCGCACGGGAAGAGGTAGCCGTCGGCGTCCTGGCGGGCCAGGTCACCGGTGCGCAGCCAGCCGTCGGTGACGTTCTGGGTGGTGTTCACCCACAACTCGCCCACCGTCCCGGGCTTCACGTCCTCTCCCGTTTCGGGGTCCACCAGGCGCACGTCGACCCCGGGCAGCGGCCGGCCGACGGATCCCGCCCGTGCGGGATCGCGGTGATCGGCGGGCATCAGCGTCGTGTAGGCGCCGAGGGTCTCGGTCTGCCCGAACACGTTGGCAAAAGCCACATGCGGCAGGGCGGCCATCGCCCGGCGCACCAAAGCGACGGGTGCGGCGGCGGCGCCGTAGGCGATGGCGACCAACGACGACAGGTCGGCGTCGGCGAAGTGCGGATGGTCGAGGATGCGTCGCAGCATCGTCGGAACGAGGAATGTGGTGGTCACCCGATGTTGGGACACCAGGCGCAGCCACTCGCCGGCGTCAAAGCGCGGCTGTACCACCGAGGTGTTGCCCGAGTAGAGGCTGCCGAGCGTGCCCAGCGCGCCCCCGACGTGAAAGAACGGAACGCACATCATCCCCACCGAGGGTTTGGCGTCGGCCCGAAACGGCGCCGCCATCCCCTTGATCCGCCGTGTCAGCTGCCGGCCGGTGATGCCGACGGCCTTCGGCAGTCCCGTAGTCCCGCTGGTGAACAGGATCAGGGCATCGCGGTCGACGATCTCATCAGGCGCCGCGGCATCGGTGCCCTCCAGCAGCAGCTCGGCACCCAATACCGTTGGCGCACCGGCCTCTCGGAGCCGGCCGATGTACGGCTGCCCCGCGACGGCCACTTCGGCGCAGCCCGCATTCGTCAAAAGCCCACGGAGTTCAGGCGGGGTCAGCGCCGGGTTCATCAGCGCGGCCGCGGCGCCGATGCGGGCCGCCCCCAGCACGGCCGCGATCGAGAGCACGCTTCCGCCATCGACGACCGCAATGCGCTGGCCGGCCACCACGCCGCGGTCGGCCAGGCCGGCGGCGCACCGGCGCACGGTGTCCGCCAGCTCGCCGTAACCGATCGAGCGCCCGTCGATGATGAGCGCAACGCGAGCGGGATCGTTCGTCGCGGCGGCTTCGAGGATCGTTCCGATATTCATGGGGTCCAGGCTCAGTGCAGGGGTGACCACGCGGAGGTGCGCAGCAGCCGACTGGCCCACTGGTCCCGCAGTTCGAGGGCGTCGTGCATCCAGGTCCCCGGGGCGCGAAATTCGTGGGGGATCCGGGTGCGGAGCAGCGCGAGCAGTTGCTCGGGCTGCTCAATGCGTTGCATCAGGATGACCTCGCGGTGCAGGTGACTGCCCAGGGCGGGCTGAAAAGCCGCCTGGATCAACAGCATTGACGACGGCCGCTCCAGGCTCTGGGCGTACACGTCGCCGCTGCGCTCGATGTATTCGTCGAACCTGTCCGGGAAGGGCCACATGGTGTCTTCCATGTAGAGGCTCAATTCGTGCTCCCGCCCGTCGACCGGCACCTCCTCCAGCCGCATCTCTTGCAACGGCGACCACGGCAGTGGCGCGAGCAGCTTGGCGTCGACGTCGTAGCGCAGTTCGTCCAGCTCGCGCATCCACGCCTGCAGATCGCCCCTTTGCACCCGCAGCGCCAGGCGCTCCCACGCCGCGCCGTCCCGGACCGCGGTGACGGTCACGACGGTGTAGGACGGGCCGCTGCCCTGGGCGTGGTCGGCGTACCAGAGCAGCCGCGCATCGTCACCGGCGGCGAGCATGGGCATCCAGCCCTGCCGGAACGCGGCCTCGAAGTCGTCCTCGCAGCGCCCGCGTACCTTGTGCACCTCGTGCATGAACAGCACGTCGAGACGGTAACTCCGAACGTATTGTCGGGTCTACGGGTGCGCATCGCGCCCTGGACAGCCGAGTTGCGAACTGGTTTGCTCGACTCAGTAACTACCTCACCGCAGGAGTCGCCGATGGCCCGCCTCAACGTGCCGGACGGCCCGGGCGGCGAAGCCGCCATGATCTGGACGCTGCGGCCGCAACTCGGTGACATGGTGGAGCGGATGATCCGCGGCGCATACCAACAGAGCGTGCTGCCGGCCGACGAGCGCGAGCTGGCCAGGATGCGCATCGCGCAGATCAACGACTGCGTCGCCTGCGCCGGTTTCCGGGCCCAATCGGTGGTGGACGCCGGTGTCGCGCCGGAGCTCTACGACAACGTCGCCGCGTACGCCAGCTACCCCGGCTATACGCCGCGGCAGCGACTCGCCATCGAGTACGCCGAGCGGTTCGCGACGGACCATGCGTCGCTGGACGATGCCTTCTTCGGGCGGCTGCGAGAGTCGTTCTCCGACCCTGAGATCCTCGATCTCACCCTCTGTGTCGCGGTCTTCCTGGGCCTGGGGCGCTCGTTGACCGTGCTGGGCGTCGATCAGTCCTGCGCAATCGATCTCTAGTGAGGAACACGGGATGGACCTGGCCACCGTCGACGAACTGCTGACGACGACGCGGTCGGTGCGCAGGCGTCTCGACTTGGACCGGCAGGTGGGCCGCGAGGTGATCCTCGAGTGCATCCGGCTGGCGATGCAGGCGCCGACCGCGAGCAACGCGCAGGACTGGCGGTGGCTGGTGATCACCGATGCCGACAAGCGTGCCGCCATCGCCGAGATCTACCGCAGCGTCGGCGCCGACTATCTGGCGCACGCGGCCAAGGAGACCTCCGACCCGCAGACCCGGCGGGTGTACGCGGGCGCCCTGGCGCTGACCGAGACGCTGGGCAAGGTCCCCGTGCATGTCATCCCGTGCCTGGACAGTCGCATCGACAACTCCAACCTGTTGACCGCCGCGTCGGCATGGGCGTCGATCATCCCGGCCGGCTGGAGCTTCCTGCTCGCCCTGCGATCCCGCGGGCTGGGATCGGTGTGGACGACGATGCATCTGGCCAAGGAGCGGGAGGTGGCGGAGTTGCTCGGCATCCCGGACACCGTTACGCAGGCCGCGCTGTTCCCGGTGGCCTACACCATCGGCACCGACTTCCGGCCGGCCGCGCGGCCGCCCGCCGAGACCGTCACATTCTGGGATAGCTGGGGAGACGGCTGATGCAGTCCTACACCGTGCGGTTCCACGTCGACGCGCCACCGGCGAAGGTGTGGCGGGTGCTGCATCCGCCCGCCCCGCCCGACGCGCCGCGGCCGCGAGTCCTCGAATGGCCCGGCGGCAGCATGGAGATCCTCAACGAGGGCAACGAGGCCGGCGAGGGCCTGGTCCGCACCTGCGTCTACGAGGTGCCCAAGTACCTGCTGTCGGGCGGCCGGGCACGGTCGTGGGAGACCGTCACGGAAGCCGAGAAGAACAAGCTGTCGCGCTACGTCGCCGTCGGCGCGCCGCTGTGGTCCCGCGCCGAGGGCTATCACCGGCTCGAGGAACAGCCGGACGGGACCACCCTGCTGACCTTCCACGAGACTTATCGCGCCTACAACCCGGTGCTGCGCTTCCTTCTCGAACGCCCGGTGCACGCGAAGATCTCTCGCGACAACCTCAAGACGTATGAGCATGCGCTCGGCTACGCCGGTCGGGTGCGCCGGCTCGCGTAAGGTCCGCCGCCGGCTGCGACCAGGGGTTATGCGTCCCGACGCGGCGGCCGGCGGTTGGCGCCTCACGTGATTTAGGCTGCTCGTCCCGGTACGCTGGCGTGCTATGGGGTTTGAGGCTGGTGTTCCTACCGCGACGCGGTTGGCCGTCGCGGGACTTGTGATCGCGGGTTGGACGGCGTCGGCGGGGACCGCGGGGGCCGACCCGGACCAGACGCCTGCACCGTCGCCGTCGCCTGCGGCGTCGCAGGGCCCCCCGCCGGGACCCCCGCCGTCGTCCGCCTCACCGGCGCCGTCACCGGGCGCTTCACCGGCGGCCTCGCCGGCACCCGGACCCAAGACGAGCATCGACAAGGACGGTATCTACAACGTCGGGACCGACATCGTCCCCGGGATCTACAGCTCGGGTGGACCCGTCAACAACGGCACCTGTTACTGGAAGCGGACGGGCAACCCCGACGGCAACATCATCGACAACAGCATGAGCAAGAAGCCGCAGGTGGTGCAGATCGACCCGACGGACAAGGCATTCAAGACCTCGGGTTGCCAGCCGTGGCAGCTGACGCCGGACGCCACCCCGCCGCCCACCACGCCCCCCGCCGGTGTGCAGGGCACCCTCGGCCTGCTCAACGGGTTGCTCGGCGGCCAGGCCGGGCAGCAGCCGTCGCCGCCGCCCCCGCACAACTGACAAGTCCCGACGCGACCCGGCCGCACCTCCCGCGGTAGGGCTACTTTCGCTACGGTGGCGCCGTGGCCAGTGCGCAACAGATCGTCGTCGTCGGTGCCGGTGTCAGCGGGCTGACATCGGCGGTGTGCCTGGCCGAGGCCGGTTGGCCGGTGCGGGTCTGGACCGCCGCCCTGCCACAGCACACCACATCGAAGGTGGCGGGCGCGGTATGGCTGCCACCGCGGCCCGCCGAACGGGCCAGCGACACACTGGACTGGACCGAACACTCCCTGGGGGTCTTTCGCGAACTCGCCACCGATGCGGGCTCGGGCGTCCAACTGGCGCCGGCGCTGGCCGCCGGCGAGCTGACCGCGACCGAGGCGATGGCATCCGCCGCGGGATTGATCCCCCACCTGCGCCCGGCCGACCCAACGGACCTGCCGGACGGCTTCGGCAATGGCTTCCGGGCCACGCTGCCGATGATCGACATGTCGCACTATCTCGACTACCTGACGCGCCGGCTGGCCGCGGCCGGCGGTGAAATCGAGGAGCATCCGGTGCGGTCACTGGCCGAGGTCGCCGACGCCGCGCCGATCGTGGTTAACTGCACCGGTCTCGCCGCCGGACGCCTGGCCGGAGACGACACCGTTCGCCCCCTGTTCGGCCAGCACGTCGTGCTCACCAATCCCGGTCTGCGGCAACTGTTTTTGGAGATCAACGGCGGCCCGGAATGGACCTGCTATTTCCCCCATCCCCAGCGCGTCGTGTGTGGCGGGATCAGCATCCCCGACCGCTGGGACACCACCGCGGACCCCGAAGTGACCGAGCGAATCCTGCACCGCTGCCGCCGGATTGAGCCGCGCCTCGCCGAAGCGGAGGTGGTGGAGACCATCACCGGGCTGCGTCCCGACCGCCCGTCGGTGCGGGTGGCGGTCGAGCCGCTGGGGCGGGCGCTATGCATCCACAACTACGGCCACGGCGGCAACGGCGTGACCCTGTCGTGGGGTTGCGCACGCGACGTGGTCCGGCTGGCCGGTCAGTCGGAGGCACGATGAGCATCGACTACGCGCTGGACGCCCACATCGTGACCATCACCATCAACCGTCCCGAAACCCGCAACTCGCTCGACATGCAGCACTTCCGCGACCTGGCCCACGCCTGGGCGGCATTCCGCGACGACACCAGCGCCTGGGTGGCCGTGATCACCGGTGTGGGGCAAGACTTTTGCACCGGCGCCGACCTCAAAAAGTTCATCCCGGAGCTCACCGGCGACCTGCCGCAACCGGAAGGATGGAACAAGGACGACGCCATCCACGCCGTCCTGCACCGCTTCCCCGTCTACAAACCGGTCATCGCCGCGGTCAACGGCACCTGCGTCGCCGGCGGCTTCGAGATGCTGAGCTCCACCGACATTCGGGTCGCCGTGCCGGCCGCGCGATTCGCGGTGATGGAGCCCAAGCGCGGCCTGTTCGCCGGGGGTGGGAGCACCGTGCGACTGCCGCGTCAGATGCCCTACCCGCTGGCGATGGAGCTATTGCTGACCGCCGACATGGTGGACGCGGACCGGGCGCTGGCGATGGGGCTGATCAACCGCGTGGTCCCGCCGGAGCGGCTGATGGACACCGCGTACGACTACGCCGAGCGCATCGCGGCGAACGCCCCGCTCGCGGTGTTCGCGACGAAGCAGTCCGCCGTCGAGGGTTTGGCGCTCGATCTCGAGTCGGCGTACGACAACGAAACCCGGCACAGCGACCGCATTTTCGAGACCGAGGACGCCAAGGAGGGGCCGCGCGCCTTCGCCGAGAAGCGACCGCCGCGCTGGCAGGGCCGCTAGCGGCGGCTGACGTCGCGAATGATCAGCGACAGCAGCCAGCTCACGATCGACAAGACGACCGCGGCCCAGATCGCCGTCCACCAGAAACGGTCGATCTGCAAACCCCAATGCGTGGTGTGCTCGGTGATCCACGCGGTGATCCACAACATCAGCGCGTTGACGACGACGTGGAACAGGCCGAGGGTCAGGACGTACAGCGGGATCGACAAGAGCTGGACGATCGGCTTGATGAACGCGTTGACCAGACCGAAGATGACGGCGACGACGAAGATGATGCCGACCCGCTGAAGCTTGGTGTCACCGCCGACGAACGTGATCCCGTGGACGAACTTCGTGACCAGCCACAGCGCGAAACCGGTCAGTGCGGCGCGAAGCAGAAAAGGGCCCATGGTCCAAGATCCTGCCACCGGCCGTCGGCGAAGGGCAGCCCATTCGTGTCGACATTCGTCGCTAGGCGTCGCCGCGCTGGCCTTCCGCTGCCAGGTACTTCACCATCTGGCACAGGTTGACAACAGCCGCGCTCAACTTCTGGATGGTCGCGTCCCGATCTGCCACACACGCCTGCCAATCGGGAAACTCCTGCGGGGCTTTCTGGTTGTCCGCGTTGACATGGATCTTCTGCTCGATTTGGTCGCACAGGTCCGCGAGGGTCAGCTGTCCCGGCGCGCTGAAATCGGAGAACCACTTGTCGGTCATGTCAGATCATCGCCTCCAAAAAACCCCGGTGCTAGGAGGCTATCGGGTCGCCGCCCAGCAGGATCGTGCGGGCTGAAACCCCGGGCGGTGAGCCGCGAGAGCCTAGTTCAGGTTGTAGAAGCGCTGCGCGTTGAGTCCGCCGATCTTTTCCCGGGCCTCCTCGCTGATATCGGCGCGGGTGCGCAAATGCTTGGTGCTCTCCGGCCATTCGCCGTCCCAGTGCGGGTAGTCGCTGGCGAACATGATGAAGTCGGCGCCGAGCACGTCGATCACCCCGGGCAGGATCGGCTCCTCCGGCTCGCACGTCACCCAGATGTTCCCGGCGGCCAGGTACTCGTGCGGATCGCGGCGCCAGCCGTCCTCGACCCAGTCGCCGCGCTTCTCGTAGTGCTCGTGCAGGCGATCCATGAAGAACGGGACCCAACCCGCGCCAGCCTCGAGGAAGGCGACCCGCAACCGCGGGTGGCGCTCGAAGACGCCGCCGGATACCAGCGCGGTCATTGCGGTCATCTGGTCGAACGGGAAACTGATGCAGTGCACCTGTATGTAGTTGGTGAAGCGGTCCACGCCGATCTTCGGGAGGTGGATGCCCGGCGCGCCGTGAATCCCCACCGGCATCTCCAGGTCGACCGCGGCGGCGTAGAAGGGATCGAGGTCGGGGTGGTCGAGGTTGCGGTTCTTGAGCGCCGGCGGAACCAAAGTCGCCACCAGCCCAAGATCTTTCGCTTCGGTCATCACGTCGATGGCCGCTTGGCCGTGCTCGATCGGGGTCACCGCGACGCCGCGTAGCCGCCCGCCCGACGGGGCGCAGTAGTCCGCGATCCACTCGTTGTAGAGCCGGGCGAATCCCGCCGCGAACTCCGGATCCTCCAGCGTGGGCGCGCACAGGCCCAGACTCGGATACAACACCATGGTGTCGATGTGGTCGCGATCGGCGTCGCCGAGCACGCCTTCGGTCGAGCGGCAGTTGATGTCCGGCGCCTTGCTGATCCCGTGCTGGGGCGGACACCCGGCACCCGGGCCCTGATCCTCCGGGTAGCTGCGCCCCTCGAACATCAACCTGCTGCCGTCGGCCGCGGGCTTGACGTATTGCGGCCAGCGTCTGATCGCTTCGGTCGCCAGTGAAGGGTTCTCGGCAACATGTCCGTCGGCGTCGATGATCCGCATGTATTCGCAACTTACTCTCGCGGATTGCATGTCGAAACGGCTCGCTTTACGGTGCCCGGTACGCCACGATGCTGACGTGACCACTCAAAGCCCTCGGCAGAAGTTGACCGCGGATCAGCGGAACTCCTTCATCGCGGCCCTATTGGGCTGGACGATGGACGCCTTCGACTACTTCATCGTCGTGCTCGTCTACGCCGACATCGCGAAGACGTTTCACCACAGCAAGGCGGAGGTCGCGTTCGTCACCACCGCCACCCTGATCATGCGTCCCGTCGGCGCGCTGCTGTTCGGGCTGTGGGCCGACCGTGTTGGTCGGCGGCTGCCGTTGATGGTGGACGTGATGTTCTACTCGGTGGTGGGCTTCCTGTGCGCGTTCGCCCCCAACTTCACCGTGCTGGTGATCCTGCGGCTGCTCTACGGCATCGGCATGGGCGGCGAGTGGGGGTTGGGCGCCGCGCTGGCCATGGAGAAGGTTCCCGTCGAGCGGCGCGGCTTTTTCTCCGGCCTGTTGCAGGAGGGCTATGCGTTCGGCTATCTGCTGGCGAGCGTCGCATCGCTGGTCGTGATGAATTGGCTCGGCCTGTCGTGGCGGTGGTTGTTCGCGCTGAGCATCATTCCGGCGCTGGTCAGCCTGATCATCCGGTACCGGGTGGAGGAATCCGAGGTCTGGGAGGCCGCGCAGGACCAGATGAAGCTCACCAGCACCAAGATCCGCGACGTGCTGCGCGACGCCAAGATCATCCGCCGGTTCTTCTACCTCGTGCTGCTGATGACCGCCTTCAACTGGATGAGTCACGGCACCCAGGACGTCTACCCGACATTTTTGACGGCCACCGCCAACCACGGCGCCGGCCTGTCCAGCGCGACGGTCAAGTGGATCGTGATCGTCTACAACGTCGGCGCCATCATCGGCGGGCTGTTCTTCGGCACGCTGTCGCAACGGTTCAGCCGCCGCCACACCATCATCTTCTGCGCGCTGTTGGCGCTACCGATCGTGCCGTTGTTCGCCTACTCACGCACCGCGGCCATGTTGTGTCTCGGCGCGTTCTTGATGCAGTTGTTCGTGCAGGGCGCCTGGGGTGTCATCCCGGCCCACCTGACCGAGATGTCGCCGGACGCCATCCGCGGGCTCTACCCCGGCGTGACCTACCAACTGGGCAACCTACTGGCGGCGTTCAACCTGCCGATTCAGGAGCGCCTGGCCGAGTCGCACGGCTATCCCTTCGCGCTGGCGGCGACGATCGTTCCGGTGCTGATCGCCGTCGCGTTGCTGACGCTGATCGGCAAGGACGCCACGGGAATTCGTTTCGGCACCGCGCAAACCGCCTTCCTGGCAGCCGATCCGAGGTGAGTCAGTCACGCCGAGATGGCCGCCACGGCTGTGATCGGGGCGTCGCCCACGACCATGGCGGCAACCTCGACGACATCCCTACTCGGGGCTGGTGAGGGCGCGGCGCAGCAGGTGCATCGCCACCGTCGTCGAGCGTTCCCGGACGTCGGAGCGGTTCCCGGGCAGCCGCAACGTGCGGGTGTCCGTGAAGCCGTCCGCCAGCGTCACCGTGAAACACACTGTGCCGACGGGCTTTTCCGGAGTTCCCCCGCCCGGGCCGGCGACACCGGTGATCGCGACGGCGGTGTCGGCGCCGAATCGGCGTAGCGCGCCGGCCGCCATCGCCTCGGCCACCGGCTCGGACACCGCGCCATGCGCCTCGATCAGCGCCGGGTCGACGCCGAGCAGCTCGGCCTTCGCGTCGTTGGCGTAGGCCACCACCCCGCCCGCCACGTAGTCCGACGAGCCGGGCCGGTCGGTCAGCCGCGCGGCCAGCAGCCCGGCGGTGCAGGATTCGGCCGTCGCGATCCGGCGGCCGGCCAGCGCTCGGGCGACCAGATCGTCCACCGTGGAACCGTCTTCGGAGAAGAGCTGCTGTGCGTGCCGGTCGCGCACCAGCTGCATCAGCTTTGCGTAGCCGGGCGCGGCGTCCGGCTCGTAGCGCGTGACCATCTCGATTTCGCCCCGTCGGAGGCAGGTCGTGATTTCGAGTGATTCGAAGCCGGGAACCGACGCCTCGGCGTCGCGCAGCGTTTCGGCCAAACCTGACTCGGGCAGCCCGAACATGCGCACGATGTCCTGGCGGTAGAGCGTCCGGCCGGCGATCGCCTGCTGCGCCGCGGGCGTCTCGATGGCCCGGCGCCACATCGGCTGCAGCTCGCGCGGTGGCCCCGGCAGCACAATGACGGTCGGCTTGCCGGGGACGACGACGCCGGGCGCGGTGCCGACCGGGTCGAGCACCTGTGCCCCGGCCGGAATCATCGCCTGCTTGCGATTGGCGGCGCGCACCGCTTCGAAGTCGACGCCCTCGAAGCGCCCCATCAGCTTCCTGAGGATGTCGGCGATCTTGTTCTCGGTCTCGTCGTCCAACACCAGCTCGCGACCGCAGAACCGCGCCACCACCTCCACCGTCATGTCGTCGGCCGTGGGCCCCAGGCCGCCGCTGGTGACGATCAGGTCCATGCCCTGCTCCGCCAGGAAGCGCAGCTGAGCCTCGATGTCGGCCGGGCGGTCGCCGCAGATGGTGATGTGCGCCAGCTCGACGCCCAGCTCCAGCAGTCGGTCGGCGATCCACGGGCCGTTCGCGTCTTGGACCCGCCCGGTGAGGACTTCCGTTCCGGTGACGACGATGCCTGCGCGTGCGCTCACCGCCACGAGCCTACTGGCAGGGCGGGAGCGCCGAGCCGAGCCACGGCGACGGGCTAGCCGCCCTCCAGGTAACGCTCGACGGAGGCGACCTTCTGCGTCATCGCGTCGCTGACCCCGGCCCGCCAGTCCGCCTTGATCACCGTGCTGACCCGGGGCGCGCGGGCGGCCACCGCCTCGACCGCGCGCTGCACGACGGCCATCACTTCTTCCCAGGTTTCGCCCTCGATGACGGTGAACATCGAATCGGTCTCGTTGGGCAGGCCGGAATCACGAACGACCCGAACCGCTTCGGCGACGATCTCGCCCACCCCCTCACCGACACCCATCGGTGTGACGGAAAAGGCGACGAGCACGGACACCCGACGAGCCTACCGAACCTTTCCCGGGCCGGACTGGCAGCATCGAGCCTCGTGCGGGTCTTGGTGCAGCGGGTTACGTCGGCGACGGTGTCGGTCGAAGGCGAAGTGGTGGGCGCCATCCGGCCGTCCGGTCAGGGCCTGCTGGCCTTCGTCGGCGTGACCCACACCGACGATTCGGACAAGGCGCGGCGGCTCGCTGAAAAGGTTTGGTATTTAAGGATTCTCGACCAGGAACGGTCGGCGGCGGACGTGAACGCCCCGATTCTGGTCGTCAGTCAGTTCACCCTGTACGCCGACACCGCCAAGGGCCGGCGACCGTCGTGGAACGCGGCCGCCCCGGGTGCGGTCGCGCAGCCGCTGGTCGAGGCGTTCGCCGAGGCGTTGCGGCGGTTGGGCGCCGAGGTCCAGACCGGGGTGTTCGGCGCGAACATGCAGGTCGAGTTGGTCAACGACGGACCGGTCACAGTTGTTCTGGAGCTCTGACACAGGAACTCCGGGTACGTTGACGACGCCGGCTCTTCGGTGGCCGGATTTTTGACAGGAGGCCCGACCATGAGCGCGACGCCCGAATTCGGCTCGCTGCGTTCCGACGACGACCACTGGGACATCGTCAGCAGCGTGGGTTACACCGCGTTGCTGGTGGCCGGCTGGCGGGCGCTGCATGCGCTGAGCCCGCAACCGCTGGTCCGCGACGACTACGCCAAGGCCTTCATCGAGGCCTCGGGCGACCCGTATCTGGCGGGCCTGATCGCCAACCCGGGAACGTCCGAAGACGAGATGGCCTTCCCCCGCCTCTACGGGGTGCAGACCCGGTTCTTCGACGACTTCTTCATCGCGGCCGGCGATGCGGGAATCCGTCAGGCGGTGATCGTTGCCGCCGGCCTGGACTCCCGTGCATACCGACTCGAATGGGTGCAGGGCACAAAGGTTTTCGAGATCGACCTGCCGAAGGTGCTGGAATTCAAGGCGCACGTGCTCGCCCAGCACGGCGCCAAACCCAAGGCCCCCAGGGTCGAGGTCGCCGCCGACCTGCGCACCGACTGGTCGAGGGCGCTGGAGGCCGCCGGCTTCGACGTAGAACGCCCCAGCGCCTGGTCGGTGGAGGGAGTGCTGCCCTACCTCACCGACGAGGCCCAGAACACGCTCCTCACCCGGATCAGCGGGCTCAGTGCACCCGGCAGCCGAATCGCCATCGGGGCGCTGGGGTCCCGCCTGGATCACGACCAACTCAAGGCCCTGGAAGCGTCCCATCCCGGCGTCAACCTGTCCGGCGATGTCGACTTCTCCGCCCTGACATACGAGCCGCGGACCGACCCCGCCGAACGGCTGGCCGCGCACGGATGGGCGGTCGAACCCGTCCGCAACACGCTCGAACTGCAGGCCGGTTATGGCATGACCCCGCCGGACGTCGACGTCAAGATCGACGGTTTCATGCGGTCCCAATACATCACGGCGACCCGGTAGCTAGGGCGTCAGCAGGATCTTCACGTCGTCGCCCGAGCGGGATGCCGCGGTGGCGTAGCCCTTGGACGCTTCCTCCAATGGCAGCGTGGTGGTGAAGATGCCGTCGACGTCGAGGCGCCCGGACTGCAGCAGCGGGATCAATTCCGGCCAGGTCCGCTGCACCGGCGCCGTCGTCATCCGCAGCGTGATGCTGCGGATCAGGCATCCCAGCGCGTTCAGTGGGAACGGGTTCATGTCGTGCACGCCGACAACCGAGACGGTGCCACCGGGCCGCACCGCGTTGAGCGCGTCGGTCAGGGACGCGTCGGTGGCGACGGCGTCGATCACGGCGTCGGCGCCGCGGCCCCCGGTGGCTTCGAGGATGGCCTCGACCGCGGGTGCCCGCAGGGGTGTCGCTCCCCACCGGACGGCGCGGTCCAACCGTCCCTGCACCTGATCGACGGCGAAAACCGTTGCGGCGCCCTGGAATAACGCACTACGTAGGGAGCACAGGCCGACAGCGCCCAGGCCGATGACGGCCACGGTGCCCCCGAGCGGAATGTCCGCACGCTGGGCCGCCGCCCAGCCGGTGGCGAGGTTGTCGGTGAGCAGTAACGCCTGTTCGGTGCTGATGGCTTCCGGCATTTTGAGCAGCTGAAAGTCGGCCGCCGGCACGGCCAGCAGGTCGGCCTGCGCGCCGCCCAGCACCCCGCCGCCGAAGATCTGGAAGCCGTTGTGGCACATGACCGGATCGCGGGTGGCGCAGCCCGCGCAGGCACCGCACCCGGTCACCGACGAGACCATCACCGGGTCGCCCACCTTGATCGTGCGCACGTCGCCGCCGACTTCCACGACGGTGCCGATGGCTTCATGGCCGAGCGCGATCGGGGCCGGCATCGGGAAGTCCGCCTCGTAGAAGTGCAAATCCGATCCGCAGATGCCGGCGGCGGTGACCTCGACGATCGCCCCGCCGGGGCCGGGAAGGGCTGGATCGGGCCGGGTGTCGACCCGAATGCTGTGCGGCCCGTCGACGACTACCGTACGCATGATGGGGCGCTCACTTCCTTTGTCGCATGACGAACTGTGACCAGTCGGGCTCGCGCACCGTGGCCCAGTACTCGTTGAGGCGCCAGGGGCTGACGGTGTGGATCTCGCCGTCGGCGTTCTTGAAGTAGGAGTGTTTGACCGCGGGGTGCGCCCACACCATCTTTTTGATCTGGGTCTGGGTGCGCTCGTGCCAATCGGTGGCGGCCTCTGGCTTCGGTTCCAGCGAGTGCACGTCCGGGTCGGCCAGCCGCGCCAGGCACTGGTCGATATAGCGCATCTGCAGTTCGGACTGGAAGATCAGGCTGCCTCCGTGCGCCAAGTGAGTCCCCGGTCCGTAGATGATGAACAGGTTGGGGAACTTCGGAACGGTGATGCCGAGGTAGGCGTACGGCCGGCTCCCCCACGACTCGCGCAGGTCGACGCCGTCGCGGCCGGTGATCTTCAGCGGCCAGAGCACGTCGGTGTGCCGGAAACCCGTGGCGTACACGATGATGTCGGCCTCATGCGTCACACCGTCTTCGGTGACGATGCCGTGGGGAGTGATCCGCCGAATCGGTGTGCGCACCAACTCGACGTTGTCCCGCTGCAGCGTTTGCAGCCAGCTGCCGTTGTCCTGCAGCGTCCGTTTGCCACAAGCCGGATAGTCGGGCATCACCTTGCTCAGCAGCTCGTCCCCTTCCCCGATCTGGCTGGTGATCCACTGGGAGAACATCATCTGGGCGGCGGCGTTGATGTCGCTGACGGCATGCTCCTGGTCGGCAAAGTCAGGGTCGCTCTCGGCGGCGTCCAGGCCCTTGTCGGAGCCGGGCCAGAGCACCAGGAAGCGGTACCACCGGCCATAGAACGGCAGGTGGCGCATCGCCCAGCGCATGCCCTCGCCGACCTCATCGTGGTACATCGGGTTGGGGAACATCCACTGTGCCGTCCGCTGAAACACGGTGAGGTGCTCGACTTCTGGGGCGATGGCGGGTGCGATCTGGAATCCGCTGGCGCCGGCACCGACGAGTGCCACCCGCTTGCCGCTCAGATCGACGGAGTGGTCCCAGGCGGCGGAATGGAACGCCGGGCCGGCGAACGTCTCGGCCCCGTCGAAGTCGGGGATGCTGGGCCGGTTCAGCTGACCGACCGCGGTGATCAGGGCCCTGGCTCGCACCGTCCTGGTCTGGCCCTCGGCGCCGCGCAACCGAACGCTCCAGGTGCCGTCGTCGTCGATCCACTCGGCGGCCAGCACTTCGGTATTCCACAGCACGTGCTCGGCCAGATCGTGCTTGGTCACCACCCGGGTGAAATAGTCCTGCAGCTCGTGCTGCTCGGCGAAGAAATGCGTCCAGTCGTTGTTGGGTTCGAAGCTGTAGCAATAGAAATGGTTTGCCACGTCGACGCGGGCGCCCGGATAGCTGTTCTCCCACCACGTTCCGCCCGGCCCGGCGTTCTTCTCCACGATGGTGAAGGGAATGTTGGCCTGCTTGAGCCGGATTCCGGCCAGAATGCCCGACTCGCCACAGCCGACGACCAAGACCGGGGTGTCGGCCGCGCTTTCGGCCGGCAGCGCCGGCGGGCGGCGCGGGTCGACGCCGTCGAGGTCCATCTCTTCCAGCACCAGCGGCAGGTAGTCGTCGGTCACGTGCTCGCAGGCCGCCCAGTCCATCATCTCCCGGATGAGGTCGAGGCCGAGTGGCTTCGGTTCGGGACAACCGCGGTCCCGATAGTCGGCGATCACCGGTAGGGCCGCGGCGCGGGCACGGGCCTTGTCCTCCTCGGACATGAAGCCCTGGATCTCGTTGAGGAAGACGCCCATCTGCTTGAACTCGCGGATGAACCGGGGGTCGCCGGTGATGTGCACGAGTGAAAGCAGCAGCGTCGGAATGCTGACGTCCGCCAGGGCGGCTTCGATGTCCGCCGTGGACGTGTTGAAGGGAACGCCGGCATAGGCGCTGCGCATCGAGCGGATCCTCTCGGTGAATGACTCCAATTACGCTACGTACCGTGTCGTAATTGGCAGCACTACGCTACCCGCTGGCGAGGGAACGGATCAATAGCGCGCTACGGCGCGTCATCCGACGTCACTCGGTTTCGGCGACCAGGCGTCCTCGGGTGTCACCGGTCTTGAGCCGTTCGATCGCTTCGGGGATGTCATCGAATCCGATGGTCTCGGTGTGGATGGACAGCTGGCCGGCGGCCATCAGGCCCAGCACGGCCTCCAGGTCGCCGGGGTGCCCACCGCGCGCCCCGCGCAGGGCCACTTCTTTGTAGACGAGTTCGGTGGTCGGGATGGTGGCTTCGTTGACCCCGAGGCCAACCTGGATGACCCGTCCTTCCGGTCGGACCGCGCTGATGGCGCCGGCGGTGGTGGTCCCGAATCCGGCGAAGTCGACGATGACGTCCAGTTGCAGGGGCGCCAGGTCTCGAACGTCCTCGAAGACCTGGGTGACGCCGTTTTGCGTCGCCAGCTCCCAGACATCCCGTTTGGGTTCGGCGGCGAAAACCTCGGCCCCAGCCACCACCGCGATGCGTGCACCGGTGAGACCTAATCCGCCCAGACCGACGATTCCGACGCGTTCCCCGGCTTGTAGCGCGCCGACTCCCATGACGGCTCCGTAGGCGGTTTGGCCCGCGTCGGTGGCGGTGGCTGCTTGGGCGAAGCTGATCTGATCGGCCAGTTTGATGACGCCCTTGGCTGAGGCCAGGCACTTGTCGGCGAAGCCGCCGTCGGCTGACCAGCCGGGCGCTCCATGTTCGCTCAATTCGATGACGACGCGGTCGCCGACGGCCAGATCGCCGACGTCGGGGCCCACCTCGGCGATGACGCCGGCCACTTCGTGGCCGGGGATGATCGGCAGCTTGGGGAGCAACGGGGTCAGGGTGCCGTCGAGGAATCCGACGTCGCTGTGGCACAGGCCCGCGGCGCGGACGTCAAGAACGACATGACCCGGTCCGGGCCGGGGGTCGTCGCATTCCACGCGCTGCAACGGCTGGTGGGCCGCGATCAGGTGCCAGGCTTTCATAGGTGCTTGCTCCTCGGTGAGTGGCGACGGGTGGGATCAGCGAAGGGGGTTGCGGTCCATGCCGGTGAGCTGGTCGCTGACGCGGCACAGCCGGGTGCCCAGCGCCGCGTCGCGCGCAAGCTTGGAGGGTTGCTTGACGCGATTTCGGCTGAAGTAGGCGCCGGTGACGGTCTCGAGCCGCGGTTCGACGGCGACATGGGTGATGCGAGCACCACCTTGGGCGGGAGTCAGCATCGCGACTCGTTTGACCGCTGCGACCAGCGGGCGCGCCAAAGCGGGTGTGCTGTCCCAGATGTCGGTGGCCACCATGCCCGGGTGCAGGGCGTTGACGGTGACCCCCTTGCCCGTCAGCTCGGTGGCCAGGGCGCGCGTGTAGAGGACGTTGGCCAGTTTGGATCGGTAGTAGGCCCTGAAGCCGTCGTAGCGATGTTCGAAGTGCAGGTCGTCAAAGTCGATGGACCCGTGGGAGTGCCCCGAGGAGGCGGTGATGACGACGCGCGCCGGGGCGGTGTGTATCAGCAAGGGTTTGAGGCGTTCGGTCAGCAGATAACCCGCCAGGTGGTTCACGCCGAAGGTGGCCTCGTACCCGTCCTGTGTCAGAGTGCGGTGCCGGAACAGCCCGCCGGCGTTGTTGATCAAGACGTCGAGTCGGTCGTAGCCGTCGAGGATGACATGTGCCGCCGCATCGACCGCGCTCAGTGATTGGAAGTCGGCCACCACCGTGTCGACGTGAACCGCGCCGGCGGCACGGACTCTCGCGGCTGCGGCGCCGAGCTTGGCTTCACTGCGGCCAACGAGCACCAGGTGATGACCCTGGGCGCCGAGTTGCTCGGCGCTGTGCAAGCCGATGCCGGCCGTCGCGCCGGTGATCACGATCGTCTTCACGCGTGCGCGCCCTGACCGTTGGTGTGTCCCGATGCCCAGGAAGGTCGCACGCCGTGGCGCCTCCGTCGCACGGGGTGCGCTCGCCCCGGTGTGAGGCGAAACAGCGTGGCGGGTGAGGAGACGCAGCCGCCGTCCGTGGCGGCGCGGGCTATGTCCGCGAAGGCGCGCGCGGCCAGGCTGCAGTGCACGGGCACCGCATGGTGTGCGCGAAGCAGCGACGAGGGGCAGTGATCTCCCCACAGCAATACGTCGGTACGGAAATTTTCGAGCGCGTGAAGGATTCCTTGGCGAATCGGCTTGTGCTGCAGGCAGGCTCGGACCGATACGGCGACGACGTCTGGCGCCTCGGTCCAGTAGGAGAGGCTCAGCGTCTCGCCGAAGTCCGACATTTCAGCGCCCAGTATCCGCAGTGCACGCTCCCCAGTTACCGTCTCAATTCTGGCCCGCACGTCCCAGCCGGCCGTGGCGTGGTCGAAGAGCCATCCTCCCAGGCCGCAGACGATCTCCGGCACATCAGGACCGACAACGTCGAGGCGATAGCGACCGGTCTTCGGCGGCTGCGGCGGATCTGCGGGGCCGACGTGCCGGTCTCGTTGTGCCGGCGCTGAATCGGATCGACCCCTGGGGGCCGAGATGTTCGGAGTCATCCGCACTTTGCGGCATAGGTGTGGGCGGGAAGCGTGTCCCAGCCCCGACCCGTCGACGTGGTGGAGAACCGAGCATTAGCCACGTCTACATCCCATTCGGGGAACCGCTTGAGGATTTCCTCGAGCGCAATCCGGCCTTCCAGTCGCGCCAGCGCCGACCCCAGGCAGTAGTGCGCGCCCACGCCGAAGACCGCATGCTGATGTACCTGGCGGCGAATGTCGAACACGTCACCGCTGGGCGGATGCTGACGATGGTCGCGAGTCGCGGCGGCCAGCAGCAACAACATGATGCTCCCTTGGGGCACGGTCTGCCCGTGCAGCTGGACATCGCGAGTGACGTAGCGAGCGACATGCGGAGCCGGGGTCTCGAACCGCAGCAGTTCTTCTATCGCCTGCGGGATCAGCTCCGGGCGTTCGACGAGTTCGCGACGTTGGTCGGGGTGGTCGGCGAGCACCTTGCCCGTCCACCCGATCAATCGGACGGTGGTCTCGTTACCCGCACCGGCGACGACGTTGACGTAGTTGAGGATCTCTTCCCGGGTCAACCGGCGCCTGGTACCGGTCTCGTCGACGAACTCCGCATTGAGCAACTCGGTCATGATGTCGTCGGCGGGGTGCTGTGCGCGCCAGTCGAGGTACTCGCCGAACATCTCTCCCAGCACCAGGCCCTCTGACGCCGCCTTCATCGGCTCACCGTCGTCGGTGCGCATCTGTGCGTTCGAGTGATCGCGAATCGCCTCCCGGTCGGCCTCGGGGATACCGACCAGCATGCTGATGGTCTTCATCGGCATCTGCGCCCCGAGATCTTGGACGAAGTCGAAGCGTCCGGTCCCGACCAGCGGGTCGAGGCTCTCGGCGCAGAACTTCCGGATCTGTGGCTCCAGTGCCATCACCTTGCGGGGCGTGAACATCCGCGACAACAGCTTGCGGTGCACGTCGTGCAGCGGCGGATCCTCGAAGATCAAGACACCGGGCGGGATGGTGATGTCGGCCTTGATCAACTCGATGATCGCCGTTCGTGCGGAACTGTAGGTCTCGTGATCGACCAGCGCCGCGGCGACGTCGCTGAAGCGGCTCAGCGCATAGAAGTCGTGGTCGGCGTTGTAATACAGCGGCGCCTCCTCACGCAGCCGCGCGAACATCGGGTACGGGTCGGTGTTCAGCGCCGCATCGTAGGGGTCGTAGTACACCCGGGTCGGGTTGCTGACGGTCATGGGCCGTCCTTTCAGACGAGGTCGCTTACACGATTAAGCTAGTTACGCGATTAAGTCAACCCCCCGGGGCCCTGCCGACTATCCGAGGCTTAGGTGGACTCGCGTTGGATCAGCGTGACGAATTCGGTCGCGCCGCCAGCGGGACTGTCATCGACATCGACGTCGACCTCCAAGCCCAGTTGTGTCATCAGCGCCGTCACGGCCTCTCTGGCGATTGCCTCGATGTTGAAGGACACCGACGTGAGGAGCGGGTCGCTGACGTTGCCGAGTTCACCCGCATCGGCGCCGATCACCGCCATGTCGCCAGGGCACTGCAAGCCCAACTGGTGGATGCTGCGTAGAACCATCAGCGCGGTCAGATCGGTCTGAGCACAGATCGCGGTGACACCCGACTGCTTCCACTCGTCCACGACGGCGACGGCGCCGCCCCCGATGGTCGGTACCGTTGCCGCGGCCACCTCGGGCAGACCGGCCTGCGATGCCGCGGCCCGAAGCCCGTTCAGCCAGTAGTCGCCTTGCGCCCGTAGTTTCTCGTCGCCCGAGTAGGCGAACGCCAGGTGACGATGTCCGCGGCTGATCAGATGATCGACCCAGATCCGGCCGAGGCTGTCGTTGAGCGATTCCAACGTCTGCAGGTTCGCGCTGCCCAGATAGACCTGCGGCAGTCCAGCGGCTTCCACGGCGTCACGCACCCGACCGCTGAGCGGGAAGACGCTGGTCACCGCCATCGGCCGTAAATTGTGAATCGCGTCGATGACGTCTTGCGCATCCGTGGTCTCCACCTGCAACGACAGCACCAGCCCACGTTGCGACAACGCGGCCGTCAGCCGGCTGGCCACCTCGATGAGCACCTCGCCCAGAGCCATGCGCGGCACCACGTAGAGCACCAGCCCGCTGCCGCCGGTGCGCAGGTGGCGGGCCACCAGGTTCGGCCGGTAACCGAGGTCCTTTGCCGCGCCCAGGACGGCCGCCCTGGTCTGCGCCGAGATCGACTGGCCCCGAGCGCCATTGAGCACATAGCTGACCGTTGCCGTAGACACGCCGGCGCGGCGCGCGACGTCGACGCCGGTCGCCGGTTTGCGTGCGCCCCTGTCCTGCACCGCTACCTCCCTACCCGCACCGCACACCATCATGGCAGCCGACGGCCTCCCCGGCGTGCACCAACCGGATCGGCTCGGTCCTACCCGGACGAGTGTTTGCTGCGAAACAATGGTGAGCCGAAGAGGGAGGAGCGTCATGGCCTCATTGCTCACGGCCTGCGGCGGATTCTTGTTCGCCGTCTTGTGGATGGATTTGGTATTCGACGTTCAGGTCCTCCGGTTCCGTTCTGCCCCAACCGGTTTGCCCGACGCAGTGCTTGATTCCATCGCGGCTTACTACCATCGCGCGACGACCACGTCGCGCCCGATGAGCCGGCTGATCGCCGTTGTCATGGTGGTCCTATTGGGGGCGTTGACCTACGAGTTCGCGCGCGGGCCCCAGCCGTGGTGGGTTCTGGTGTTCTCGGCCGTTCTCGCCGGAGTTCCAATCATGCTGGCCTTGACGCAAACGGTTCCGGATGCCGTGCGACTCGGGCGCCGGGCCGATGACCGGCCCGAGCAGACCCGTCTGGCGCGGTCGGTTTGCCGGGATCATCTGGTGTGCGCCGGTTGCATGTTCGCCTTCCTGGCGCTGTGGGTCGCCCGCAGTGTGGCGCTCTGAGTGGCCGGTGGACGCCCGTGACGGGTCGTAGTGACAAAACGCAGGTCAGGACCCGCTGGCCACGTCAATGAGGTACGTACTAAACTAGAACACGTTTCAATTCGGCCGCGTCCCAGGAGTAGAGATGCACACCGCCATCTGCGATGAGCTTGGTATCGAGTTTCCGATCTTCGCGTTCACCCACTGTCGTGATGTCGTGGTCGCGGTCAGCAAGGCCGGAGGGTTCGGCGTGCTTGGCGCGGTCGGCTTCACCCCCGAGCAGCTCGAGATCGAGCTCAACTGGATCGACGAGAACATCGGCGACCACCCGTACGGCGTCGACATCGTCATCCCCAACAAATACGAGGGCATGGACTCGCACCTGTCCGCCGAGGAGCTCGCCGAGACGCTGCGCAAGATGGTGCCGCAGGAGCACCTGGACTTCGGCAAGAAGATCCTCGCCGACCACGGCGTGCCGATCGAGGACAGCGACGGCGACAGCCTGCAGCTGCTCGGCTGGACCGAGGCGACCGCCACTCCGCAGGTCGAGGTGGCGCTCAAGCACCCCAAGGTGAAGATGATCGCGAACGCGCTCGGCACCCCGCCGGCCGACATGATCAAGCACATCCATGAGGCGGGCCTCAAGGTGGCCGCGCTGTGCGGCTCCCCCTCGCAGGCTCGCAAGCACGCCGACGCCGGCGTCGACATCATCATCGCCCAGGGCGGCGAGGCCGGCGGCCACTGCGGCGAGGTGGGCTCCATCGTGTTGTGGCCGCAGGTGGTCAAGGAGGTCGCCCCGGTGCCGGTGCTCGCGGCCGGCGGTATCGGCAGCGGCCAGCAGATCGCGGCGGCGCTGGCGCTGGGTGCCCAGGGGGCATGGACGGGCTCGCAGTGGCTGATGGTCGAGGAATCCTCGAACACGCCGATCCAGCAAGCGGCGTACGCCAAGGCGGGCAGCCGGGACACCGTCCGCAGCCGGTCCTTCACCGGCAAGCCCGCCCGCATGCTGCGCAACGACTGGACCGAGGCGTGGGAACAGCCGGACAACCCCAAGCCGCTCGGTATGCCGCTGCAGTACATGGTGTCCGGGATGGCGGTGCGGGCGACCAACCGCTACCCGAACGAGAGCGTGGACGTCGCGTTCAACCCGGTGGGTCAGGTCGTCGGCCAGTTCACCAAGGTGGAGAAGACGGCGACCGTCATCGAGCGCTGGGTGCAGGAGTACTTGGAGGCGACCAACAGGCTCGACGAGCTCAATGAGGCCGCCTCCGTCTGAGGACTTCTAGACGTCGTCGTCGACCTCGTCGCGGCCGGTGAACATCTCCTTCGTCCGGTCCACCGCGTACGTACCGATGTCGATCGAGTTCTGAACGATCCCGCTGGCACCGCCGGCGATGTCGCCGCGGATGATGTCGCTGGCGTGTTCGACGATGTCGGAGGCCTTCTCGACCGCGTTGGTCGCGATGTCCCGGGCCGCGTCGACCGCATCTTTCGGATTGAAGCCCATCTCGAGTCTCCTCTTGTCACAGGACCGGTTGCTATGACTCTAGCCCGGGCGCTGCGCCTCAGTACTTCACCAAAGCGCGCCAATAAGATTCGGGGATTTCCGCCCCGGACCGCAACACTCGGGTTAGGCCCGCAGCCATCGCGATACCGAGTAGACCCAGCCACAGCCCGGCCAGCCCGATGACCGCCCAGAGCACGGCGGTCACGACGGGCCATGGCGACAGCACGGCCAGGATCGGCGCGAAGAAGAACCCGGTACCGATGTACCAGGCGGAGCCGGCGCGATCCGACGCGAGGACGAAGCGCAGCCAGCGCGGGAGCGCGGTTTCGGCGGGCCGACCGTCGCTCATGGTCATCTCATTCGGCCGGGGGGAAGAAGCCCGCCCCGGTGAACCATCCCTCCTGCCAACCCCGCTCCCCCAGGCACAGCATGGGCAACCCGCGATCCGACTGCGCCGCGGCCTGCGGCCCGGGGCACTTCGCGCCGGCCTGCTGCACCCCGTACAGGGGATACGACATGACCCAGTATCCGGTGGTGGCCGCCGGGAATTGGTTGGGCGGCGGGAAGTGGCACGCCTCGGCCTGGCCGCTGGGGCCCCGGCCGAAGATGAAGCGTTCGTAGTTGTCGCACGGCGCGCCCAGCGACGCCTGATAATTCATGCCCGGCACGTCGCCGTCGTATCCGGCGGCGGCGCCCGGCGCGACGCCGATCGCGATGCCCGCTGCAGCAGCGGCGCTGAGCAGTTCCCGAATCATGTTCCACCCCGCCTGTCGTCGCCGGTGACCTGCACCAAAGCATATCCATCGGGGCCCGCGCCACAAGACGGTATCGACCGGAGGGGCGGGCAACGAGGAACACGTTTCAATTTCGACCCGGCGATCTTGTGTCAATGCTTCCCAACCGTGGTGCGGCAATGGTTTATTTGCACAAAGACGACTAGACCACTTCGTCATCGAGGAGCGGGCCATGCCAACCGTCGAGCCAACCGCCAAGCCGGTCCCCAATCTCCCGCCCGGATTCGACTTCACCGATCCGGACATCCACGCCGAACGGCTGCCGGTGGAGGAACTGGCCGAACTGCGGCGGACGGCGCCGATCTGGTGGAACGAACAGCCGATCGGTGCGGGCGGATTCGACGACGGCGGCTTCTGGGTGGTCACCAAGCACAAGGACGTCAAAGAGATCTCGCTGCGCAGCGACGTCTTCTCCAGCCTGAAGAACACCGCCCTGCCGCGCTACAAGGACGGCACAGTCGGCGAGCAGGTCGAACGCGGCAAGTTCGTCCTACTCAACATGGATGCGCCGCAGCACACCCGACTGCGCAAGATCATCTCGCGCGCCTTCACCCCGCGCTCCATCGAACGCCTGCGCGGCGACCTCGCCGAGCGCGCCCGGCGCATCGTCGAGGAGGCGGCCGCCCAGGGCCGCGGTGACTTCGTGGAGCAGGTCTCGTGCGAGCTGCCGCTGCAGGCCATCGCGGGGTTGATGGGCGTGCCACAGGAAGAACGGAAGAAGCTTTTCCACTGGTCCAACGAGATGGTCGGCGACCAGGACCCCGAGTTCGCCACCAACGACTCGATGACCGCGTCCGTCGAACTCATCATGTACGGCATGCAGATGGCCGCCGACCGGGCGAAGAATCCGGGGGAAGACCTCGTCACCAAGCTGGTCCAGGCCGACATCGACGGACACAAGCTCTCCGACGACGAGTTCGGCTTCTTCGTCATCCTGCTGGCCGTGGCCGGCAATGAGACCACCCGCAACTCCATCACCCAGGGCATGATGGCGTTCACCGATTTTCCCGATCAGTGGGAGCTGTTCAAACGGGAGCGACCTGCCACGGCGGCGGACGAGATCGTCCGCTGGGCCACGCCGGTGACGTCATTCCAGCGCACCGCCCTGGAGGACTACGAACTGTCCGGCGTGCAGATCAAGAAGGGCCAGCGCGTGGTGATGGTCTACCGCTCGGCCAATTTCGACGAGGACGTATTCGAGGACCCGTTCACCTTCAACATCCTTCGCGACCCCAACCCGCACGTGGGATTCGGTGGTACCGGTGCGCATTACTGCATCGGGTCGAACCTGGCGCGGATGACCATCGATCTGATGTTCAACGCGATCGCCGACGGCATCCCGAACCTGGAATCGATCGGGAAGCCCGAACGGCTGCGGTCGGGCTGGCTCAATGGGATCAAGCACTGGCAGGTCGACTACCACACCGACGGGTCGGCGAAAGAACCTGTCGCACACTAGGCTAAGCCGATGCCGACACATCAAGCCGTCCGGATTCAATCCGTGGGCGGCCCTTTAGAGCTCGCCGAAGTCGAAACGCCCCCACCCGGTCGCGACGAGGTGCGCATCGCGGTCACCGCGTGCGGGATATGCGGAACCGACCGCGCCTTCGTCAACGGCGGTTTCCCGGACATGTCGTGGCCGCTGACCCCGGGCCACGAAATCGCCGGAACCGTCGCCGAACTCGGCGAGGGGGTCGACGATTTCGCGGTGGGCGATCGCGTCGCGGTCGGCTGGTTCGGCGGCTGCTGCTACCACTGCGACCCCTGCCGCAAGGGCATTTTCATCCACTGCGTCAACGGCAAGGTGCCGAGCTGGCACTACCCCGGCGGCTACGCGGAATCGGTGACCGTGCCGGCCAACGCGCTGGCCCGGATCCCGTCGGAGCTCACCGACGCGGAAGCCGCCCCCATGGGTTGCGCCGGCGTCACGACCTACAACGCGCTACGGCACACCAAGGCGTTGCCCGGTGACCGGGTGGCGATCCTCGGCGTCGGCGGGCTCGGCCACCTCGGCGTGCAGTTCGCCCGCGCGATGGGGTTCGAAACGATCGCGATCGCGCGCGGCACCGGTAAGGCCGAGGACGCAAAGAAATTGGGCGCCCATCACTACATCGACTCCACCAGCCGTGACGTCGCCGAGGCGCTGCAGGCACTGGGCGGGGCGACGGTCGTCCTGGGCACCGCCGGCAACTCCCAGGCCATGGCCGACACGGTCGGCGGGCTGGCGCCGCAAGGCGAGCTGGTGACCATCGGGGTGACTCCGGACCCGCTGCCCATCAGTCCCGTGCAGCTGATCACGCCGGGGCTCAGCATCGTCGGCCACCCCTCCGGCACGGCCAAGGACGTCGAGGACACCATGCATTTCGCCGTCCTGTCCGGTGTCCGCGCCTGGATCGAGGAGTTGCCGCTGTCGCAGGCGGCCGAAGGCTATGCGGCGCTGGAGCAGGGCAGAGCGCACTACCGCACCGTCTTGACGATGTGACTACAGTCGGTCCGTGACCGAGCTCTGGACCCTCACCCCTGCTGACGGTGAGTTGTTGATCCGCACCGGCGTCGCCGGCAGGGCCGCGCGGATGGGCCACCGGCTCACCATCGCGATGACGCGCTGGGAAGCCACGGTGGCGTGGGCCGGCACCGACCCCGTCACCGCCGAGTTGGCTGTCGAGGTCGATTCCTTCGAGGTGCTGCGCGGCGAGGGCGGCGTGAAGGGATTGACCGGGCCGGAAAAGGCTTTGGTGCGGTCCAACGCGTTGAAGTCGTTGGAGTCGGCCAGTTTTCCCGGGATCCGCTTCTGCGCAAGAAGCATCGAGAAAACAGGCGACGGGTACCGGCTCATCGGCCAACTCGAAATTCGGGGAAAGACGCGGGATCACGTCGTCGAACTGCGCACAGAGGATCTCGGGAACACGTGGCGCATGTCCACCGAATCCACCGTCCGCCAAACCGATTACGGCGTCAAGCCGTACTCACTGCTGATGGGCTCGCTCAAGGTCGCCGACGACGTGATGGTGTCCTTCACCGCGACCCACCCGAAAGACGTCTGAACGGCGGGGCCGTCGGCGTCAGGGCTGCGGCTGGGCGGGCGCAGGCGATGCCGAGTCGCCCGCTTGATCGCCGGTGTCGGCCGGTATGTGCTCGAGCACTCGCGTCAAGTACGGCTGCCGGCCACCGGGGTCCGGCTGCTGCACCTCCGGCGCGGTCGGTTCCGTGATCGGTTCGCCCGCGGGCACTTTCGCCTGGGGGGTTAACGGTGCGACGGCCGGCGGCGGCGCCACGGCCTCGGCGACCTGTGGGGTCGGCGCATGCACCGCGTGCCGTGGGGCGGAGTTGCTCGCCGGGGCCAGCTGGAAACCCACCGCGAGCGATATCGAGGAGACGAACGTGACCACACCGGCGGCCAGAGTGGTCACGGCACCGGCGTACGGCCGCTTCCGGGGTGTCGCGGGCGTGGCCGCGGGTTCCCCACCGTCCACCACCAGTTGGTCGTCGGTGAACTCGGTGCTGCGGGCGGCGGTGAGCGCCGCGCCCCTCGCGATGGTCACCTGGGCCATCGTTTGCACGAAAACCGGTACCGGCAGCGCGTTTTCAAGTCGCCAGGAGAAACCGTCGATGTCGCTGTGCGCGCCGACGACCACGACCCCGCCGGGTTGCCATCCGTTGCGGTCGAACATGCCGGTCAGCCAGCGCGTCAGTCCGTCGAAGCCGCCGCGCACCTGCTTTGTCGCCGTCTGCGTCTCCCCGCCGTGGGTGTCGACCATGACGACGGTCGTCGAATCATGTTCGAGGATGCAGACCGCGGTCTGCTCGTAGCCGATGACCGGTGCGATGGCCTGGGCCAGCGTCTCGACGGCCTCGAGTTGGCGGACCGGCACGACGTTGTCGAATCCGGCGTCGGTCAGCGCTTCCAGCAGCAGCGCGGCCTGCGCGGCCGCCTCGTCGTTCCACGTCACCCCGATGATGCGCAGACGATGCTCGCTGGCGGCCGCCTGGGCTTCCACCCGCGCGATCTCGTCCACCACTTGTTCCGCGGTACTCGCGGCGCACGCGCCGCGGCCGGTGTGCAGGGCCAGCTCCTGGTGATCCAGGATGGTGCCGTCTGCGCCGTGTCCCTCAGCGAGGACCCACCCAACGGCGGCCGGCGTCACTGATAGCCCAAGTACCGTGTCCAAAACTCATTGCCCCAATCGGTCCCGGGCCTCCGACACCCTCACCCGCACCGACGCGCACCAGAAATCCCTGGTGAGGTGGTTCGTGAGAGCCGGAACGGACCGAGAAAACGTGGTCTCCGTCGGCTTGCTTCGTGAGAGCCTACGCGGTCGCCGCAAGTCCGGCTGCCCCGGTCGCCCATCATCGGCCAACCGGCCGGATCACGCGCAGCGAATGCGCCGACCGGACGGGCAGGTGAGGCACCTGCCGTCTGCCGGCCGTCAGCGCCGGGAATCGCACCTTCCTCCCGAGGCGATAAAAGCGCTCCGTGATCCCCAGGTCCGGAATCCGCGTTTTCGGCGGCGGTTCGGTGTCGCGCGGCCGGCCGCCGTCCCGGTCGGGTCGAAAATCGGCGCTCTGGCCATTACCGCGCCCCCAAACCCGACCCCGCTGCCAGGCGCTTCCCACAAGTCAGCGGTGATAGCGGGCTGCGGGCCACGCGGCGTCGACGTCGCGGCGCCGTTATCCCCCCGGGGGAAATTGACGCGGGAAAAGCGATACCAAACCGAGATCACCTCGCGTCCCGATCGACATTCTGCCTATTCGCACGGTAAATTCCTGCCTGAGACGACGATCACATGCGACAAGGGGCAGGTATGACAGATCTGAGCGAGATGGTCCGGGCCTGGGGGCGCCGGCTTTTAGTCGGTGCGGCAGCGGCTGTCACCCTGCCGGGCCTGATCGGTCTTGCCGGCGGCGCGCCGACCGCGGGAGCCTTCTCCCGCCCCGGTCTGCCCGTCGAATACCTGCAGGTGCCGTCGGCGGGGATGGGCCGCAACATCAAGGTCCAATTCCAGAGCGGCGGCAACGGCTCCCCCGCGGTGTACCTGCTCGACGGGTTGCGCGCCCAAGACGACTACAACGGCTGGGACATCAACACCCCGGCGTTCGAGTGGTACTACCAGTCCGGCCTGTCGATCGTCATGCCCGTCGGCGGCCAGTCCAGCTTCTACAGCGACTGGTACAGCCCGGCCTGCGGTAAGGCCGGTTGTTCGACGTACAAGTGGGAGACCTTCCTGACCAGTGAGCTGCCGCAATACCTGGCCTCCAACAAGAGCGTGAAGTCCACGGGCAGCGCCGCGGTCGGCATCTCGATGGCCGGTTCTTCGGCGCTGATCCTGGCCGCCTACCACCCGAACCAGTTCATCTATGCGGGTTCGCTGTCGGCCCTGATGGACCCCTCGCAAGGCATGGGACCCTCCCTGATCGGCCTCGCGATGGGTGATGCCGGCGGTTACAAGGCCAGCGACATGTGGGGCCCGTCGAGCGACCCCGCCTGGCAGCGCAACGACCCCTCACTGCAGATCCCCAAGCTGGTGGGCAACAACACCCGCCTTTGGATCTACTGCGGTAACGGCACACCGTCGGAGCTGGGCGGGGCCAACATGCCCGCCGAGTTCCTGGAGAACTTCGTGCGCAGCAGCAACCTGAAGTTCCAGGACGCCTACAACGCGGCCGGTGGCCACAACGCGGTGTTCAACTTCAACGCCAACGGGACCCACAGCTGGGAATACTGGGGAGCTCAGCTCAACGCCATGAAGCCCGACCTGCAGGGCACCCTGGGTGCCACGGCCGGCGGCGGCGGATAACCACCACCTGACCCGAGGTCGCTACTGCGCCTGACGACGACGCCGTCGGGCGCAGTAGCACGTCGTAGCCCCTTTTGGTCTGAAGCGGTTCACCCCGTCCGGGGGAATTGGTCGGTGACATCGGCCCACGTCGTGGCGTCGCGGCGATGGTCGTTCATGTTCCGGCATTCGCCGTAGACGCGCAGTACGCCCAACCGCGGTTCGTCGTCGTGGCGGTAAACGATCACGGTGACGGCGTCCTTGGTGAGCGTCCTGGCCCACGCATGATTGTTGGGCGGCAGGCCCTCGGCCCAGCCGTGCTCGGCCAGCGTTGCGGCGATTCGGGCGAAGTAGGCATCGGCCGGTGCCGCCGCGGGCAGCGTGAACGTCAGGTAGACCGAGCCTTGGTACGGCGGGTTGTCGCGGTCTTTGCAGGACATCAGCGCGTAGCCGGCCGACGACGTCTGCAGGCCCGTCGTGGCCACGACGCTCTGGGCCGTCTGAACGGCCTGAGCCCTCGACTGACCGTCGCTGACGGGGCTCACGGGGTGCTCGAGGGCGTCGGCGGGCGTCGAATGGAGGCGACCGACCAGCAAAAACAGCGCGCCCAGCAGCAGCGGAATCGCCAGCGCAACGGCGATCAGCGCGCGAATCTGCTTCGAGCGCAACGTCTTTCCGCGCATTCGGCCAACGCGGCGCGGGCCGCGGCTGTCCATGGTCGACGACATCAGCAATTCAGGCTAACTCCGAACGGCCCGGATGCCCGGGGCTGCCGCAGAATCATGGTTATGACCAGACGCCGCAGCATCCGGATCGCCCGCCGCTGCGGCGGCGTGATCGGCGCGATGGCGATCCTGATCGCATCGCCGGTGCGGGCGGACGAGACGAGCCCACTCCACGAATTGGTCGACGCCGCGGCGCAGCGGTTACAGATCGCCGAGCCGGTGGCCGCCTTCAAGTGGACCACCCACGGGGCGATCGAAGACCAGGTCCGCGTCCGGCAAGAACTCGCGAACATGGCCGCCCAGGCCTCCGCCCGGCAGATCGATCCGGATTACGTCACCCGGATCTTCGGCGACCAGATCAGCGCTACCGAGGGCATCGAATACGCCCGGTTCGCGGATTGGAAGCTCGACCCCGCGGCAGCCCCCACCGGGGCGGAGGATCTGTCGGCGTCGCGATCGTCGATCGACGCACTGAATCAGGCGATGCTGTCCCAGGTGGTGGCCCAGTGGGGCCCGCTGCACTCGCCGGCATGTCCCGGGCAGCTCGACCTCGCCAGCCGCGAGGTCATCGGCGCGCGTCGGCTCGACGGTCTCCATCAACGGGCGCTGGCGTTAGCGACTCGGTCATATTGCCAGCAATAATTTAGTTTTTCCTCATCGCTTTCTAACACTTTCTTTCGCCTTCGCAATACGCGCATATCCGCAGATAGAAGGCCAATCTCGTGGCATTTTCGAATAGGTAACGCTTTGGCCACGGCGGCCGAAATCCAGGACATGAAAATTCTCTGCAAGCCTCTCGTCAAGTCCCTGGCGGTCGGCGGGTTCGTTGCAGCGTTGATAGCTTCGTCCACCGGTGTGGCCACCTCGGCCCCCACCCCCAACTGGGATGCGATCGCCCAGTGCGAATCCGGTGGCAACTGGCACGCCAACACCGGAAACGGCGAATACGGTGGGCTCCAATTCAAACCGGGCACTTGGGAACGCTACGGCGGTGTCGGCAACCCGGCCGCCGCATCCAGGGAACAGCAAATCGCCGTAGCCAACCGGGTTTTCGCCGACCAGGGTGTGGAGGCATGGCCCAAGTGCGGCGCCGCCTCGGGCCTGCCGATCGGCTGGTACTCGCACCCCGCGCAGGGCATCAAGGAGATCATCAACGGGCTGATCCAGGCGGCGGCCCCACGCTGACGATCAACCGCCGTCGCGGTCTATGACCGGACGGCAAGCTGTGTTTGGATCAGGCCATGGAAGGTTCGGCGACTGTTCACATGGCGGCGCCCGCGGACAAGATCTGGAATCTGATCGCGAACGTCGGCAATATCGGACGGTTCTCCCCCGAAGTGTTCGAGGCCGAGTGGCTGGGCGACGCGAATGGCCCCGCTCTCGGCGCCAAATTCCGCGGTCACGTGCGGCGTAACGAGATCGGCCCGGTGTATTGGACGACGTGCGGGGTCACCGCCTGTGATCCCGGCCGCGAATTCGGCTTCGCGGTGCTGCTCGGCGATCGGGCAGTCAACAACTGGCACTACCGATTGGCGCCCAGCGGCGGCGGCACGGACGTCACCGAATCGTTCCGGCTCAACCCGGCGCCGTGGCTGGGCATCTACTGGTTGTTCGGCGGTTTTCTGCGCAAGCGGCGCAACATCCGCGACATGACGAAAACGCTGAACCGCATCAAAGATGTGGTCGAAGCGGACTGACGCCGTGAAATCGATCTTCATCACCGGCGCGGGGAGCGGCATGGGCCGGGAGGGCGCAAAGCTGTTCCACGCCAAGGGGTGGCGTGTAGGCGCCGTGGATCGCAACGACGACGGTCTCACGACGCTGCGAGAAGAACTGGGCGACCGGCTGTGGACCCGCCGGGTTGACGTGACGGACAAGGCGGCGCTCGAGGGCGCCCTGGCCGACTTCTGCGCCGGCAACAGCGGCGGCGGGCTCGACATGATGTGGAACAACGCCGGCATCGGTGAATCCGGGTGGTTCGAGGACGTGCCGTACGAGGCCGCGATGCGCCTCGTCGACATCAATTACAGGGCGGTGCTCACCGGCGCCTACGCATCGTTGCCGTATCTGAAGAAGGCGCCGGGCAGCCTGATGTTCTCGACGTCGTCTTCGTCGGCGACCTACGGCATGCCGCGCCTGGCCGTGTATTCGTCGACCAAGCACGCGGTCAAAGGGCTGACAGAGGCGCTGAGCGTGGAATGGGGCCGGCACGGCGTCCGCGTCGCCGACGTCCTGCCGGGCCTGATCGACACCGCGATCCTGACCACGACGACCAACCACTCCGGCGACGGCGGCGCGCCGAGGACGGCGGAGGAACTGCACGCCACCGCGCCCAAGAAGGGCCCGTTCCGGTTGATGCCGGCGAGCAGTGTGGCGGAAGCGGCGTGGCAGGCTTACCACCACCCGAAGCGGTTGCACTGGTACGTGCCCAAGGGCATTCGCCTGATCGACTTGTTCAAGGGCCTGAGCCCGGAGTTCGTACGACGCAGCATCGTCAAATCCCTACCCGCGCTGATGCCGAAGCGGCAGTGAAGGAGGTGAACCGGTGCGACACCGGTTACACGCGGTTGTTCTCGTCCTGATCGCCGGTGTCGGCGTCGCGGGTTGTGGCGCGGGGCCGACGGTACCCCGGAAGGCGGCCCGTCTGACCATCGACGGCGCCACCCACACGACGCGCCCGCCGGCGTGCAGCCAGAACCAGCAGTACCGCACCATCGACATCAAGGACCGCGACGGCGGCGTCGAGGCGGTGGTGTTGACCAGCGGTTACCGAGTGATGCCCCAGTGGGTGAAGATCCGCAACGTCGACGGGTTCACCGGGAGCTTCTGGGAAGGCGGGGTGGGCGACGCGCACGCCGATGTCACCAACGACGCGTACACGATCACCGGCAGCGCGTACGGCATCAACAGCAGCAACCCCGACAAAGTGGTGACGACCGAGTTCAAGATCATCGCCGAGTGCTGACCCGGCGGGGCGTCCGGGCCTAGGCTCGGTGACATCGATGCAGGGAGGCGCCCGGTGAAGGAACGATTGCACTGGTTGGCGATGCACGGTTTCATTCGGGGCGTCGCGACGGTCGGGGTTCGGCGGGGTGACCTGCACGCCAGGCTGATCGCCGATCCCGGGGTGGCCGCCAACCCGACGCCCTTCTACGACGAACTCCGCGCCGCGGGGCCGGTGGTCAAGGGCCGCGTCAGTTACCTGACGGCCGACCATGCGCTCGCCCACGAACTGCTGCGTTCCGACGACTTCCGCGTGCTGATGTTCGGTGCGAATCTGCCGCGCCCGTTGCGCTGGCTGGAGCGCCGCACCCGCGACGACCTGCTGCATCCGCTGCGCGCGCCGTCGCTGCTCGCCGTCGAGCCGCCAGACCACACCCGCTACCGCAAGACGGTCTCGGCGGTGTTCACTCCCCGGGCGGTCGCCGCGCTACGGGATCGTGTCGAGCAGACCGCCACGGGGCTGCTCGATCAGCTGGCCGCCGAGTCCGGCGCCTGCGACGTCGTAGACATCGTGGGGCGGTATTGCTCGCAGCTTCCGGTCGCGATCATCAGCGACATCCTCGGCGTACCCGAGCGCGAGCGGCGGCGCGTCTTGGAATTCGGTGAGCTCGCCGCGCCGAGCCTGGACATCGGGCTGACGTGGCAGCAGTACCGGCGTGTGCAGCGGGGACTCGCCGGCTTCAGCTCCTGGCTCGGGGAGCATCTGAGCCAGTTACGGCGCGCGCCGACCGACAACCTGATGAGCCAGCTGATTCAGATAGCCGAAAGCGGCTCGGCGGAAACGTATTTGGACGAGAACGAACTTCAGGCGATCGCCGGGCTGGTGTTGGCGGCCGGCTTCGAGACCACGGTCAACCTGCTGGGCAACGGGATCCGCATGCTGCTGGATGCTCCCGACCGCCTGGACACATTGCGCCAACGGCCCGACCTGTGGCCCAACGCCGTCGAGGAGATACTGCGGCTGGAGTCGCCGGTGCAGCTGACCGCGCGCATGGCGCGCGGCGACGTCGAGCTGGCCGGCGAGCGACTGCAGCGCGGCGACCTGGTGCTCGTCTATCTGGCCGCCGCCAACCGTGACCCGTCGGTCTTCGACGAACCGCACCGCTTCGACATCGAACGACCCAACGCGGGAAGGCATCTCGCGTTCTCCGGCGGTCGGCACTTCTGTCTGGGCGCGGCGCTGGCGCGCGCCGAGGGCGAGGTCGGGCTCCGGACGTTCTTCGAACGGTTTCCCGAGGTGCGCGCGGCGGGTGCGGGAAGCAGGCGCGACACGCGTGTACTGCGGGGCTGGTCGTCTCTGCCGGTGGCGCTGGGGCCGGCGCGGTCGATGGCCCGCGTGGACGGCTAGGGCTTCCCGCCGAGGGAATCGCCGCGCCACCGAAAAGCGAAGAGCGCGAGAATGATCGCCGTCGGCAGGGCGCCCGCCGCGAAGATCGCCAACTGCCAGACCCACCCGAGCGCCTTGCTGGCCAGGCCTTCGCTGTGGATCACCTCGTCACCGGCCGGCGTCCTGGCCGCGCAGCCGCGGGTCTTCGCCCACCACTCGTCGCGCGTCAGCCGGTAGCCGTTGGCGGCCACCCAGTCGCGACAATCCTGGCTGGTGCCCCAGTATCCGTAAGCGATGGCCCCGCATATGCCGGCCAGCATCGCGGCCGCGGCGATCGCGATCAGCATCTTTGCCCGTCCGCTCATGGATCTCATCATTCAGGGTCTGGCGGGTGTTGACACCCGTGCGGTTACCGAGTTTATTTGCGCTATGACAGAAACCTCTATGATCTCGGTCGAGGGCGCCGTACTCGGGTTGTGGCGGGCGCTTTCGCGCCGGGACTGGGACGCGGTCAAGACGTTCCTGTCCGATGACTGCCTGTACGTCGACATGCCGGTGCCCGCGCTGTCGGCGCGCGGACCGGAAGACATCGTCCAGCGGCTCAAGATGGGTCTCGAGCCGCTGGCGGGCTACGAGAACCACGACGGCGTGCTGGTGTCCAACGGTTCCGACGTGATGTACGAGCATTCCGAGACCTGGACGTTCACCTCAGGCGAGCAAGGCGTGCTGCGATTCGTGACCGTCCACAAGGTCGCCGCGCAAGACGGCGAGGCCAAGATCACCGTCTGGAAAGACTATTGGGACATGAACAGCCTGGTGGCCTTCGCTCCCCCGAACCACTTCGAGAACCTCGCGAACGCGGACACCAGCTGGGTATTCGACGCGTCAGACCTGGTCTGACCCGGCGTCATCGGGCGTCAGAGCCGGTAGAGTCCGGCGGCGTTGTCGTGGGCGATCCAGTCGACCACCCGGATGGCGTCGCGCTCGCTCCAATCGTCGTCGGCTACGAAACCGTCCAGCACGCGATGAATTGCCTTGCGCCACAGGAGCGCACCGAGGAAGTGGAGTTCCGCGGGGCCGAACCCGTCCGACGAGTAGAGGATTTTGCGGAAGGGCGCCAGCTCGAGTAGTCGGGCCACGAACGCCGGTGAGCGCGCTCCGAGCTGGTTCACGCTCAATCCGCCGTCGACGTAGACGTTGTTGAAGGCCTGCGCCAGATACCCGGCCTCACGCTCGTAGGGGTAGCAGTGCAACAACACGATCGGGGTGCCCCCCGACTGCCGCAGGAAGTCGAGCAGCAGCAGCGGGTTGGCCTTATGCAGGTCGCAGTCCCGGTCGCCGAGGCCGACGTGGAACTGCAGGGGCTTGCCCAACCGCAGCGCCCGGTGCAACCCGAAACGCAGCAGCACCCGGTCCCGTAACCGGGTGCCGCCGCTCTCGCGCCACCGGTCCGCGGCCTCGGCGACCTGCGCGGCCGGCGGCTCGCTCAGGTCGCCGTCAAACCCTCCCCGGTAGGCCAGGATCGACTTCGTGCCGACCGCTGTCGCCGCACGCCGCTGCAAAATGTCGTCGAACGCCGCGGCGTAGTCACCGGGCGCGCGCGCGGCCTGTTCGGCCACCTCCTCGAGGCGAACGATCTCGTGGGCGCGACCGCCGGACAGCTCCCCCATGACGTCGGGGCCGGCGGTGTCCGCGCCGATCCCGGTGTCCACCAGCCAGTCGCTCACTCCCGCGGCCGGCAGGAACATGCGGGCCAGTTCGGTCTCGCTGAACCGGCTGCGGCGCTCCCAATATGATTGAAGATCAACGTGTTTGGGCAGGCCCAGGATGGTCCCGCAGTGGGCGCGCACCGCAAAGCCGAGTTGTGAGTCGAAACCCGGGCCCGTGATCGGTTCGGTGTTCGCCTCGTTGAGCGCGTTCTCGAATCGTGGCAAGTCCCCCGCCGCCAACCAGCAACCGTGGACGTGTTGATCGATCAGCCTCACTTCGCCGATGTGCTGGGCCAGGGCGTCGGACGTCATCGCGAGACCCGTCACAGGCTCCAGGCCATGCGGAACTTGTCCGCCAGTCGCTCGGTGTCGAGATCGCCGTACCGCTCGCGTTCCAGGCGGCGGACCGCAACCACCATGTCGACCGCCGGGTCGCCCAGAATGCTCCGCAGGAGGTCCGAACGGTCCAGTGCGGCAATCACTTCGGCCTGTCCCCGGTGCAGGCTGACGATGCCGTCGCGATCGCGCTCGGAATCGGACAGGGAAGCCGGGTCGGTGGTGATCTCCGGTGGCAGCGGGGCTTGGCGGTTGATCCCATCCAGGGCCAGCCCCAGGATCGCCGCCGACGCCAGGTAGGGGTTCGCGGACGGGTCGACGATCTTCACCTCGACGTTTCCACCGCGCGGGTTCGCGGGCCCACCCGCGATGAATCGCACCGCCGCCTCGCGGTTCTCGGTTCCCCAGCACGCGTACGCCCCGGCCCAATTGCCGGGCTGCATGCGCAAGCCGGACACGATCGACCCGCACAGCACACCCTGCGCCGCGGGCAGTCCCGCAACCACCCCCGCGACCGCGCTCTCCCCCGCGGCCGTCATGCCCCGGGTGCCCGAACCGTCGGAGAACAGCGGCCCGTCCGGCATGGTCAGCGAAAAATGTTGGTGTGCACCGGATCCCACGCCGCCAGCGAAGGGTGCGGGTGACAGGCTGATGCGAAGCCCGTGGCGGCGGGCCACGCGCCCGATGATGAGCCGCAACAGCACCAGCTGGTCGGCCGCGGCCACCGGGGCTTGTGGCGCCAGGGAGAGCTCGAACTGGTTGGCACCGTACTCGGGATGGAACTGCTCGATCGCGATGCCCGCCGCGGCCGCCGACCGGGTGACCTCACGGACGAACGCCTCGTGCTCCAGCACGCCGGCGAGGCCGTATTGCGCCCACAACGTCGACGGGAGGCGGCCGCCGTCGGGGGTGACCAGAAGGAATTCGACCTCGTGGCCGACGATCGCCTCGATCCCGGCCTCGGACAGGGCGGTCTCGATCCGGCTCAGCGTGCCGCGGGCGCAGGCGGGGACGGGCGCGCCGTCCTGGGCGAAGAACGCGGCCGGCGCCCACGCGAGCCCGTCGCCGATGATGCGCAGGGCCGCCAGGTCGATGCGGAGGCGTTGGTCGCCGATCACGCCGGCATCGGGGGTGAAGGCGATGCCGCTCTGGTCGATCGCGAACGCGTGCCACGACGGGCTGGCGCCGAGGCCGGGATCGGCGAACGCGTTCGTCCGCCGGATCGGAACGGTCTTGGCCAGGGTGAGCCCGGCGGGGTTCAC